>WGEY01000081.1 GCA_015492495.1 Deltaproteobacteria bacterium
TGTCCGCCTGCGGCGGACCCGGTATGGTCGGTATCTTCAATATCGTGCGTCTCGCCTTCGGCTCAACGCACACTCCGGTCGAACCCTCCGATTCCCAACTTCCCAGCCAACGGCATCTTATGAAAAATGGCGGAGAGAGAGGGATTCGAACCCTCGGTTCCGCGTCAACGGAACAACTGATTTCGAGTCAGCCCCCTTCGTCCACTCGGGCATCTCTCCGCTCTGCACCTGACCGGCAGCCTCGGCACCAAAAACGCCCTCCAGGCTCGCTTCCGCTGCACTCAACCTTAACGGCCATATTCTAACGTTAAAGTATCGCACGTGTCAAAGATTTTGATGCCGACGAATACGCTACTTCTCTGCTGCCAACGGTGTCAGAAGAGCCACGGTGAACCTGTCGTGCTTGTACGAGTTGAAGGTCGGGAGCTTTTTGAAGACCCAGCCGCTGGCCACCACCTCGTCACCTTTAAGGAGCTCCACAAACACAGCAGGGTTGTTGGGCTCATCCGATCTCGTACTTACATAGTCTTCGAACATGGTGTAGTCCGGCACAAACGCACTGACCTTTACGGAAAACCCGGTATCGCCTATGGGTGAATCGACACCGACCTTCACCTTGATCACGTCCTTGGCGTCGGACTCGCTGTCCGTGACCTCAATCTCAACCTCCTTCCACTTCGACTTTATCTCGTCGGAGAGCCTTATCTCCTTTGCCTTCGTGGACTTGATGCCAGAATGCTGGACTGCTGCGGAACGCATGTTCATACCCTTGTCTACGGAGGGATGTCCCTCGGGAAGAGATCGACTCTGCCCGGCCGTATCCGCGGCACCCTTTTCTTCCACAACCCTCTTTTCGCCTTCCTGCTTTCCACAAGCAACGGCAAAGAAGACCACCAGCACGCCTAATATGACAATCTTTTTCAACATGTTATCCTTCAACCTCCTTGGGGTTTTGGCGATGACCGACCCACGAGTCGTTCATACAATATAACATTTACGGCGGATTTTGGAAAGGGCTTTAACTCGACGACGACACAAAAAGGAAGTCTGTAGTATATTGGCTCCTAACCCCAAAGCCAGCTGCATGGAGTGCACGCCTATGCGTCGCACGCAGACAGGCGCTCGCCATGCATTTTCACATGAGGGCTGCTGCCTGCCACGCGGTTTACTCCGCTTCGATCCAGAAACTCCGACCTGTACAGGCCTCGGCCCTGTACCATTAACGTACGCTCGGGGTAGCCGTTGCCATGGATGTATAACCGATCTTGGATAAGGGATATAGGATGATTCTACAGCGAGGCCATACCCGGGGTGGTCCAATCTCTTAAAGGTATCTCCGAGGTAGGATGTATGCACCGGGGACGGATTCGATCCAGCGCTTCTCAAAGGGGTCGTCGGCCCTTCACAGCTTCTTTCTCATCTTGACCGCACCGAGCACGATATTTGCGATGACCGATATGAAGTATATCTCATCTTCCTCGAACTCACGCAGAACCACCGTTTGGGCGTTGAGCACACCGAAAGGCTTGTCGTCGGAGAAGATCGGATAGGAGTACATTGTCTTTATCTTGTACTGCTCTTCCCTTGTCTCGGGAAAGTACCTGTACCTGGGCTCCTTGGATATGTCCGGAACCAGGATGGGCCTCTTCTCGGCCACAGCCGAGCCTGTTACCCCCTCGCCTATCTTAAGCCTTGCCTTGCCGACCGCGTTCTGCGAAAGCCCGTAGGTTGCCCGCAGTACGAGGTACTCGCCGTCCCAGAGATAGATGGAGCATATGTCGACACCGAGCCTCTTTGCCGTCTTCTCGCAGACGTTTTTAAGGACCTCGTCAAGATCATAGTCCGATGAGGCGAGCATGCTTATCTCCTCGAGCGTTATTATCTCCATGCGCTCGCGGTCGGCCCGCTGGACCTCGAAGTAGAACTGTCCGGTGGTATCGAACTTCAACGGCACAAGGCTCTCTTCAGAATAATAAGGGTTTATCACCTTACTCGCGGCAGGGGCCGGCTTGAACTCGGAATAACCGCAGGAGCAGGTAAACTTAACCTTGTAATCGTCTATACGCCTGGAACTCATCCTGTTCCCGCACCTTCTGCACCTTACAATCGGCTCCATTCACTCACCTCTAACAAGTTTAATGTCCGAAGTTCACTCCCCCGGCTCTGGAAGAGCCCCAGCATCCTCTGGCGCCCCGCGCTCATGTATAGGGGATGGCACTGACCGCTTTGGTCCGGGCCGCGGCAATCTTATCCTCACAACCTCGCCCACCTCTCCGAGCGGCCCTACGCTCTGACCGTTGAGGCTTATCTCAACCCCGGCCGCGTTTCCTATGGTCAAAAAAAAACCTCCGCTGCCTCCCAGCGTACATGCTCGCCCTTGCGAAGAAGGACCTCAACCTGCTTGGTCCCGTCGATCTCAGCCTTTATCCAGGTGGTATCCTTTGCAAGGACATCGAGCACCAGCCTTTTTTCCTCATCGACAGGCTTCTTGTCGGCCACAGGCCGCATGGACGGCACATCACCCGCAGGCGCACCCTCCTTTTCTGCTTCTGCCTCGGCCTTCTTGTCCGGGACCTTGACTTCGCTTTCCGGGACCTTGGCCTCTTCCCTCCTGCTTTCAGCAGGCCCGGCCCCTTCTGGCTTCACCTTCTCTTCAGACCCGGGCTTCGCCTCTTCGGAGGCCGCCACCCTTCGGCCTGCGGCATCCTCGACCCCCTTATCATCGGCCGGAGGACCGCCTCCGAGAAAAAGGTACAAGGCTATTATAGCGACCCCAGCGGCTATGAAGTAGGCCGCAAGCCTCTTGTTGGGCTTCAAAAACGGCATGCGTTCCTCTGCGGGAATGACAGGCGGTTTCTTCTCTTTCTCTTTTAACTTTAGCCTTTTTTTCTCCCCCTCCTTCTCCCGGAGGTAGGCCTCGTACCTTAGCACCGCATCGTTCTCATCGAGCCCGAGGTACCTGGCATAACACCTTATGAAACCCTTCACATAGGCGGGATGCGGAAGCTCGTCGTACCTGTCATCCTCCAGCGCGTTCAGTACCCGGACGGAGAGCTTCACTGTTTCGGCTATATCTTCAAGCGAAACACCCCTTAACTCCCGTTCCCTCTTCAGGTATTCACCCGGACTTTCCATGCAGAAATCCACCCTATCTTAAAAGTTCTATGTATTCCCTGGCGCTCCTCGCCTTGTTGCTCTGCGGGGCAAGCTCCACGACCTTCTCAAACGCCTTGAGCGCTCCGGTACCGTCCTTCTTCTTAAGAAGCGCAACCCCCAGGTTGTAGTAGGCAGCGACAAAAAGGGGTTCGTGCGATATCGCCTTTCTGTAGGAGGCCACCGCCTTGTCGGTCATGTTCAGCTTGTCATAGGCGAGCCCGAGGTTGTTGTAGGCAAAGGCGTATTCGGGATCGACCCTCACCGCCTCCTTGAAGTACTCTACAGCCCTGATATAATCACCCTTTCCGTAGTACGCCGATCCAAGGTTGTACAGGGCCATCTCCGGGGTCCTGTAAAAGACGTTCTCCAGTGCCTTGTTGAAGTGCACTATGGCATCGTCCCACCTCTCCAGCCTCAGGTAGGCCACGCCAAGGTTTACATGGGCATCGGCGTACTCTGGATCGAGCCTCACAGCCTCTTTGTAGTGCACTACGGCTTCATTGTACATCCTTTTTGAGAAGTATGTCAGTCCAAGGAGGTGTTGATAGGTCGGCTCTTCCGGATTCAATTCGACGGCTTCTATGAGGTCTTTAAGCGCCGCCGTGTAGTTCCCTTCGGAGAAGTGCACGGCACCCATCTTGTAGCGGATTGCCGCGTTGTCTTTTTTCTCCTTCAGGGTAGGGGCACAGGATACAAAGGTGATGAGAACCGCTGCCAGAAAGAAGACTCTTGCTAATCTCATACCCCTTACCCGCCCTTTTGACCGGAATGTGCCTTTATTGAGCCGAGGATGCACAGCGAGCGAATATAAAAATCATCTTCCCTGCGTTTGAAGATTCTTTGCTGCAACGGCGGTGAATCTTCAATATATCATACATCCTCGAAGTGGGTCAACCGCTTGAACTCCCTGTATCTCGACCTGATATCATCGTGGCTCAGGCCGGCGAGCCTTTCGAGGCTGAACGCCTCCACGTTGAATGACGCCATCACGCTGCCGAAGACTATGGCCTTTCTTATGTTGTTTTCACTCAGATCGCCGGTATTCGCAAGGTAACCTATGAGCCCGCCGGCAAAGCTGTCACCGGCACCGGTGGGATCAAAGATATCCTCCAGAGGGTAGGCCGGGGCCGAGAAGATGCTGTCACCGTTGAACATGATGGCGCCGTACTCCCCGCGCTTGACGATCAGCGTGGTGGGGCCGCTGTCGAGTATCTTCCTTGCGGCCTTCATGAGGCTGGGCTCACCGGCGAACTCCCTCGCCTCCGCCTCATTTATGACGAAAAGCTCGACGTTCTTGAGAAGCCTCCTCAATGCCTCGGGTTTTCCCTCGATCCAGAAGTTCATGGTATCGCATGCAACGAGCCTGGGCTCATTGACCTGCTCGAGCACCTCCATCTGGAGCTCCGGATCTATGTTGGCAAGGAAGACGAAGGGCGTATCCCTGTAGTCCTCGGGTATCGCAGGTTTGAATTCGCTGAAAACATTGAGATGCGTCTCGAGCGTATGGGCCTGGTTCAGGTCGTAATCGTAACGACCCTTCCAGCGGAATGTCTTGCCGGGAACCTTTTTGAGCCCCCTGGTGTCAACCCCCCTGTCCTTGAGCATCTCTACGTGCTCGTCCGGGAAGTCCTCACCAACAACGGCCACCATCCCCACATCGGCGAAGTAACTTGCGGCGGCGGAAAAATATGTGGCAGAGCCCCCGAGCACCTCATCCGCCTTTCCGAAAGGGGTCTCGACAGAGTCGAACGCGACTGAACCAACAACAAGAATGTCCATAAGCCTCCTCTTTTTTCTGGCGCCGTCATACATGCAGCAATGCGGTCAAGGGATCCGGCAAGGTCTCCACGGTTCTGCACGCACAGCCAGTGTACAACGGTCCTGAGTATTCTGAAACCGTTTGCGAAAGGGTATTCCTCAAGGTAGATGACCCTTAATATTTGTATATCTGTTCAGCCTTGGATCTCTTAAAGATACTTTCCTATAAGTAGCTCAAGGTCCTTCCTCGTCTTCTCCGGGATCGTCTCCTTGTCTGTCACCAACGCATCCCTTATGGCATCGGCGCACCCGCACTCCCTCGGGTGCTTTATCATTGGGACCGCCTCGCTGATTATATCCTTCGCCGTTGAGACGTTCTTCTTTAATGTATCGAGTATCATGTCCACTGTAACCGACTCCTCGGTCTCGTGCCAGCAATCATAGTCCGTCGACAGGGCTATGGTGGCGTAGCATATCTCAGCCTCCCTTGCGAGCTTGGCCTCTGGGATGTTGGTCATGCCTATCACGTCAACCCCCCAGCTTCTGTATATCCTCGACTCGGCCTTGGTGGAGAAGAGAGGCCCCTCTATGCATATGTACGTACCTCCCCTGTGGACATCGGCGCCGGCCTTAACTGAAGCCTCGTAGAGGATATCGCTCAACCCGCTGCATATGGGCTCCCCGAAGCCGGCGTGGGCCACAACACCGGAGCCGAAAAATGTGCTCGCCCTCTTGGTGGTCCTGTCAAAGAACTGATCCACGATCACTATGTGGCCGGGTTCGATGTCTTCCCGCATGCTGCCAACGGCCGACACGGATATCAGCCACTCCACGCCGAGCTTCTTCATCCCGTATATGTTGGCTCGGTAGTTTATCTCCGTAGGCGTGAGCCTGTGTCCCCTGCCGTGGCGTGGAAGAAAGACCATGACTGTATCCCCGAGGCTCCCGATGATATACTCGTCAGAAGGCTCTCCGAACGGGGTTTTGACCCTGACCTTGCGGACGTCGGTCAGCCCCTCCATCTCATAAAGCCCGCTGCCTCCTATAACACCTACGATCTTCTTGGCTTTTTCAAACCCTTCGGACATGACTCGGCACTCTCCACGGTGTTTTTTTAGCTCCCTTCGGCCTTGCGTCGGCAGACAGGGAGTCTTCAAGGGTAATCTTAATGAAATTCTGATTTATTGCCTGTCTCGTCATTGCGCAGCGAAGCACCGGATCCGATAAACGGGTGAAGCGACCTTGCCGGGGAGAGGGTTATTATCTCCTCCGATCTCGTTTTCAGTAAGATCAAACACTTGGAGATGCTTCGCCGGGTTCCACGCTCCGCGTCGCGGGACAAGCCTCTGCGATAACGAATTAATCAGGGTTTCCCCAAGAAATGTCAGATCACGTTATCGCTCGCTGTGCATCCTGAAAAACCATCAAGCATTTTTTTGTAACATTAACGTACGCGGAGGGTCAAGGACTTTTATCGTACAATCCACTTAAACGAAGCCGCTATCAGGCCCGCTGAGAGGGCTTCAAACGGAAGTTAGAGATTCCATTACATATATGTCAGCTCGCCATGCATTCTCAGAGGCCCCTTTTCCCTTGCAGTTGACCGCATGCGGCCTCTATGTCCATTCCCCTGCTCGCCCTTGTCACCACCGAATAGTGGTTGTCAGACAGTATCCTCCAGAAGGTCTCAACCCTTTCATGCCCGGGCCTTTCGAATCCACAGCCCGGGAAGGGGTTGAACGGAATAAGGTTTATCTTGCAGGGAATCCCCTTGAGCAGGCGTACGAGCCTGTATGCATCGTCCCTTGAGTCGTTCACCCCCTTGATGAGGACATATTCCATCGTAATACGCCGCCCTTTCCTGAGGGGGTACGATCTTAGGGCCGCGAGCAGCTCCTTCAAAGGGTGCCTTCTGTTTATGGGCATGAGACGGTCTCTGACCACATCCGTCGTGGCGTTCAGAGAGACCGCAAGGTTTATGTCCGCATCCCTGCCGAGCCTCTTTATGGCAGGGACCACACCCGCAGTCGACACCGTAACCCTTCTCGTCGAAAACCCCATGGCCTTGGGGTCCGTCAACACGGTTATGAACCTGAGGACCTCGTCATAGTTGAGCAACGGCTCACCCATGCCCATCAATACGACATTGGTTATGCGCCCGTACCCTTCGATGAGCCCCGACCCGACGAGCGAGGACGCGGCCAGGACCTCGGCCGTCATCTCGGAAAGCCTCAGGTTCCTGCCCGGTCCGATGCCCCCTGTCATGCAGAACCGGCATCCCAGTGAACATCCGCACTGCGTGGACACGCAGAGCGTGAGCCTCTTACCGTCCGGGATAAGGACGCACTCCACCCCGGATCCATCCTCCAGCCCCAAGAGAAGCTTCACGGTCCCGTCGACGGAGCGGCGGGTCTTAAGGACCTCCACCACCCCTATATAGAAGCCGCCGTCCCTTAGTCTACGACGGAAGTCCTTGGGAAGGTCCGTCATCTCGTCGATGGATTCGACCCCGCCCCGAAAGAGCCATGCATGGAGCTGACGGGCCCTGTAAGGCCTTTCACCGAACCGCTCCACGAGGTCCTTCAGACCGTCATATGTATAATCCCGCAGGTCTTTCACGGTTGATGGAAGAGGCTTTAGAGGCACACAAAAGCAGACGCCTGCCAGCAGGCGGCGACTCGTCCAGCCTCGCAACTACAAATGAAGCCGCCTGAAGCGGGCTCATGCCTGCAGCAGACAGGGAACCTCACTCATGTAAGGAATTATCCGACTAACATTTCGCTTGCCAACCCCAAAGCGGGCTTCGGGGAATGCCTGCCTGCGCGTATCAGCACGCAGACAGTCGATCGCGATGCATGTTAAGGAAGTTTTCCAGGGTTCACGCTATTAACTCAGGAGCGCCCGGGCATTTTCGGGGTTTACAGACTTTCAGGGGCTTGAATCTGCCCTGGAAAGCACCAAAAGAAGCCGCCGCCCGTTCCAGGGCGCTTACTCCTCCACCCTGGATATAAGCCAGTAGACACCGCCGAGTACGGCCACAGCGGCGATGAGCGAAAGCTGTGCGCCGATGGCCTCCTTCGAAAGGGTCGCGACAAGGATCTTTCTTATTATCGCTACCAGGGCGACACTTATGAACACCTTTATGGCGAACTTCTTGCCCTTGAGGTGATCTATCTCGGTATCCATGAGCTCTATAACCACCCACAGCATGAGAAGGCTTCCGAGGGTACCGAGAAGCCCCTTTTCTATATTACCTTCGAATATGTGCGTGATGTCATAGGCGAAAAGCCCCAAAACCAGCGCTCCGAGGGCAACGAGTCCAAGGACAAGTATAAGGTTGAGCCCGTAGCTGAAGCGCCTTGTGAACTGTATGAGGAGTGACTCCACCCTGTGGGACAGGAATATCATCCTCTTCTCTTCCTCTATGTACGAGCTCGTGAAGACATCCAGATTTATGTCGAGTATCTTCTCCAGCGAGCCCATGAGATATGAACATTCCTTGGGATCCTTTATCTCTTTTTTAAGAAGGTCCATCAGATATCTTTTGACGAAATGCATCGCCGCGTTTACGTAATGGGCCTTGAGCCCTATGTTGACGTGGGCCATGCCAACCCTCTCGAGCTCCCCGAAGTAGCCCCTGCCGTATTCGCCGGAAAAGAGCTTCATGAACCAGTCGCTGATTGCATCCTGATGCCTCTGTATGGTCTCCTCGTCCTTCAGGAACTTGTCGGCGTCCTTGAAGTTCTTGATGCACATGTAGAACTCACGGACAAAGTCCTGGCGATACTGCTCCATGAGCGAATAAAGCCTCCTGAGGTTCCTGGCATCCTGCGCTGTGAAGCCGTAATGGACCTTTATCTGTTCTATGTTGTTCTTTTCCATGAAAACTGTCTTCTACCCTCCTTGGCTCAACTCAAGGGCATTGAAGAAGTAAGCGATCTCGAAACTCGCCGTCTCCGGGGCGTCCGAGCCGTGCACGATGTTGGACTCTATGGAGTCAGCGAAGTCCCTGCGGATGGTGCCTGGTGCGGCCTGTTCCGGGTTTGTTGCACCCATGATCTCCCTTACCTTGCCTATGGCCCCTTCGCCCTCAAGGACCATGGGCACCACCGGCCCGGAGCTCATGAACTCGGTGAGGCTTTCAAAGAACGGACGCTCCCTGTGGACGGCATAGAAGCCTTCCGCATCCTTCTTGGTAAGGCAGACCATCTTTAGCCCTACGACCTTAAGCCCTGCCTTTTCGAACCTTCCAATGACCTCACCTATAAGGTTCTTCCTTACCCCATCGGGCTTCACTATGGACAGTGTTCTCTCTACCATCTTCTCGTTTTCTCCTGTCATTGTTTTTTTGTTCTTGTGAAGTCAGGCCGGCACGACCGTACCGTCTGTGTATTATCGCGCATCCAGAAATATAAAGCGGGGGAACCCTTGCCCCCCGCATACAAAAGACATTACCTTTATTATTACGGCCTACAACCTGCAGGCCCGGCTCAGACCCCTCACGTACCTCCGAAGCCGACCGTAACCTTTGCGCCCTCGGCCGTGTTCTCGACGATTACCGGCACGTTGCGCTCTCCGCTGTAGGCCAGCATCATCTTCATGGCCTTGGGGTCTTTCTGAACGTTCAGGTACTCGACCTCGAAGCCCCTGTTGGCGTAATCCTCACGGGCCGCCGTTGTGTAGGGTCAGGTGTCCTTGCCGAAGATCAGGACCTTTTCAGGCATAGCGCACCTCCTTATGAGAGATCGGTTTTAATTGGATCTTAACACCAAAAACTCCCGTTGACAAGTCTTTCCTGCAGACATACTCCTCACCGCGACCTTTCGCCCGGCAGCCGCCTGCTGCCGTGTATCTTTAAGGAACACCTCCGCTTGAGGTTGTACCGATCCATGCCCCACGGCTGGCGTATGAAGGGCTTAGCACGCTTCATGCTGCACCACGCATACGCACCCGACCATGAGGAGGTGTCGGAATTCTTTACACCCCATTCCGCCCCATAACCATCTGATCTTGCTGGTTTTTTACGCATAACCGACACACAAAGCATCACTTTTGCAACCAAACCTTCGCAGCCCGGTGTAAAGATATTTAACACTTTCCTCTTGCCGACTCAACTGCCGGCATCATACAACTAAAAGTGTTCACAAAAAATGCCTTGTTAATCAAGGGGTTGTATACCTCGGCCGGCTTTACAGAAACCGTGGTACTTTTCTTGCATATATTATAATCCGGCAGTATCTTTGCCTGCCCGCGCGTTCATCTCAGAAGTTCACATGACCTCAAGGAGGATTCAGCCATGCTCAAGAAAACGATCTTTTCGGTACTCGCTGTTTTTATCATTTCAGGCATCATGGCACTGGCCGGTCCGGCCTCGGTGCACGCCGCTGCCGTATCCAACAGCACGGCGCTCCTCGACTGGGGATCATTTGAAATAATACTCGACTCCGGCATGGGCCTGACCTGGATAAAGAGGGGAGAAGATGTCGTCGCCTACGCGGATGATGATTATGCCTTCGACGGCCCCTACTCGGACTCTGACTACGACGACACCACCGAATGGTCATGGGGAGAGATCGGTGTAACCGCATCCACCCCATATGCAGAGGGCAGCGGGTGGACGACGACATCCGAGGTCGGTGAAACCGTATGGGCCTTGGCGGACGGCGCACCTAATACCTATGCATCTGCATGGGCCTTTGCGGACCGCTGGGTCGGTTTCGAAATAAGCGGGAGCGGCTATGTAACGGTAAACGTGGACTACTCCCTCGACCTGTACGTGAGCACGGACCGGGCAGGTGACGAGGCGTACGCCTATGCCTCGTCATACATCGAGCTATACAGCAGCTCCGGCGACTGGGACTATGACGAGGATTTCCTGGACTATGCCGTCTACGACGGTGCAGGCGATGCATTCGCAGCCGGAGGGACGTTGACGCTGTCAGTATGGTTCAACGACGGAGAGTATGGCGAGATATACGCAGAGGTGTACAACGATGCTGAGGTGTACTCTGCTCCCATACCCGAGCCCTCGACCATGCTGCTTCTGGGCTCCGGGCTTCTGGCCGTCCCGTTCATAAGGAGGATGCTAAGGAGCTTAGAAGATCGCTCAAGTGACGGAGCTGCCGGTTAGGCGCGGATGAAATACGCCCGGCGGTTCCATGGGCCGCCGGGCGTATTCGTATTGTTGGAAGTCCTCTGGACCGTACTGACTGCATGTACGGTACGGACACCTGCGTTCCTACCTGCTTCTTTCAACACCGACCCTCTTACAATACACGCTCAGCCTGCACCCCGAACAGCGCGGTGAGACGGGCCTGCAGATGTTCTGACCATATGTCACGAGAAGATCGTTTATGATTATCCAGTACCTCCTGGGCAGGACCTCCCTGAGCGCCCTTTCGGTCTCCTCCGGCGTCCTGGTCCTGACATAACCCCAGCGGTTGGTTATCCTGTGCACGTGCGTGTCCACGCAGATGCCGGGCCTGCCGTAGCCGAGTGTCACCACGAGGTTGGCGGTCTTTCTCCCCACCCCCTTCAACCCGGTCAAAGCCTCTATGGTCTCAGGCACCTTTCCGTCGTATCTCTTCAAGAGCTCACTCGATATCTCCTTTATCACCCGGGCCTTGTTCCTGTAGAAGCCCACCGGGTAGATCAACTCCTCTATCTCCCTTACCGGAAGGCGGACCATCTCCTCGGGCGCGGAGGCCTTGCCAAAGAGCCTTCGAGAGGCGGCCGAGGTGGTCTCATCCTTGGTCCTGAGGCTCAGGATGCATGAGACAAGGACACGAAACGGGTCCCGTGTCCTTTCGGAGACCTCGGTTACATGAGGGGTCTTAAACCTCGAAGCCTCCTCCTTGAGTATCTCCATCACCCTGTGGATGTCTTCGTTGCGCATATCAAACCGAAAAATGACGAAAAAGGGCGGCCGTGGAAGCGGCCGCCCTTTTTTCCTGATCAACGTGATCATGGAGTGTGCTCAACCGGCAACCCCTGGGTATCACATCATGTCCATGCCGCCCATGCCTCCCATGCCGCCCGGCATTCCAGGCGATGCCTTCTCCTCCTTGGGCTTCTCGGCCACCATGGCCTCGGTGGTTAGCATGAGCCCGGCTATTGACGCGGCGTTCTGAAGGGCTATCCTCGAGACCTTCGTCGGATCGATGACACCGGCCTCCACGAGGTCCTCGTACTTTTCGGTCGCCGCGTTGAAGCCGAAGGCCCCTTCCTTCGCCTTGACCCTCTCGACCACTATGGACCCCTCGCCGCCGGCGTTCGAGACTATCTGGCGGATGGGCTCCTCAAGCGCCCTCTTGACGATGTTGACGCCGAACTGCTCGTCACCCTCGAGGTTGAGCCCCTCGACTGCCTTGAGGACCCTCAGGTAGGTCACACCGCCTCCGGGCACGACCCCCTCTTCAACGGCAGCCCTGGTGGCGTGGAGCGCGTCCTCGACCCTGGCCTTCTTCTCCTTCATCTCTATCTCGGTCGCAGCGCCAACGTTGATGACCGCCACCCCGCCGGCGAGCTTTGCGAGCCTCTCCTGGAGCTTTTCCCTGTCATAGTCGGAGGTCGTCTCCTCTATCTGGGCCCTTATCTGCTTCACCCTTGCATCGATGTCTTCTTTCTTGCCCAGACCGTCGATTATGGTCGTATTCTCCTTGTCGACGACAATCCTCTTGGCGCTCCCGAGGTCGTTGAGATCAACGTTCTCGAGCTTTATGCCGAGCTCCTCGGCTATGAGCTTTCCGCCGGTGAGTACGGCTATGTCCTCGAGCATGGCCTTTCTCCTGTCGCCGAAGCCCGGGGCCTTCACTGCGCATGCATGGAGCGTGCCCCTGAGCTTGTTGACAACGAGCGTGGCAAGCGCCTCGCCTTCGACGTCCTCGGCTATGATGAGGAGGGGCTTGCCCATCTTGGCTATCTTCTCAAGGAGCGGGAGAAGGTCCCTCATGCTGGAGATCTTCTTCTCGTGTATGAGTATGTAGGGGTTTTCGAGCACGCATTCCATCCTCTCGGCATCGGTCACGAAGTAGGGTGAGAGGTAACCCCTGTCGAACTGCATGCCCTCGACGACATCAAGCACGGTCTCCATGCCCTTTGCCTCCTCAACGGTGATGACCCCCTCCTTGCCGACCTTGTCCATGGCCTCTGCGATTATCTCTCCTATGGTCGTATCACCGTTCGCAGAGATGGTACCTACCTGGGCGATCTCCTTCTTCTCCTTTACGGACTTTGATATCTTCTTGAGCTCGTCGACCGCGGTCTCAACGGCCTTTTCGATCCCCCTCTTGAGCTCCATGGGGTTGTGTCCGGCGGCGACGAGCTTGGAGCCCTCCCTGAAGATCGCCTGCGCAAGGATCGTGGCCGTTGTGGTGCCGTCTCCGGCCACATCAGAGGTCTTGCTGGCCACCTCCTTGACCATCTGGGCGCCCATGTTCTCGAACTTGTTCTCAAGCTCTATCTCCTTGGCGACTGTGACACCATCCTTCGTGATGGTGGGTGCACCGAAGGTCTTTTCAATAACCACGTTGCGCCCCCTCGGACCGAGCGTCACCTTTACGGTATCGGCCAATGTATTGACACCCCTCAGAATGGATGTCCGTGCATTGTGACTGAACGTTATCTCTTTTGCAGCCATATCTACTTACCTCCCGGTTAATTTTTATGATTTTATGGAAAAAACCCTTAACCTTCCACGACTCCGAGGATGTCGTCCTCCCTCATGATCAGATACTCCTCGCCCTCTACCTTGATCTCGGTACCGGCATACTTGCTGAATATCACCTTGTCACCCGCCTTTACATCCATGGGTGTGACCGTACCCTTTTCGTCCTTCCTGCCGGGACCAACGGCAATGACCTCGCCCTCAACAGGTGTCTCCTTGGCGGTATCCGGTATTATGATCCCCCCCTTGGTCTTCTCCTCCTCTTCGAGCCTCCTTACGATTACCCGATCATGCAACGGTCTGATCTTCATACAACCATCCTCCTCCTTTTAATTATTTCGTTATAATATAAAAT
>WGEY01000082.1 GCA_015492495.1 Deltaproteobacteria bacterium
ATGACGAATTAATTAGAGTTTTCCATAACCTCCGCCGCTGGGACTCTCCGACTGTACGTCCCTTTGACCGCATGCTTCACTCGTACATGCAGGCCGTTGACAAGGCTGTTTTTCAACATACGTTCCAAGGCATCCCCGGGCTGCTGTGGAGGAGTGTCTTTGCTGTACATCTTCAAAAAATCATAAAAGGAGGCGTCCTGATGAAGGCAGCGGGCAAACATCTCTTGAAGTTCCTTATAGTGTACCTCGTCTTTTCATTCTCCTTTGTCGCCATTATCCCGCAGAGGTCCCTTGCATATGTCGCCGTATCCGACGAGCTCTCTTATTCGAGGCAGCAGGATATGGAGAGGATCCAGAGGGTGCTTGAATCAAAGGTCGTGGCCGATCGGCTCGAGATGCTCGGAATGAGCACGGAGGAGATAAATTCAAGGCTCGACAGGCTGACCGACGAGGAGCTCCACAGCTTTGCCACGCAGGCCGAGCACCTTTACCCAGGGGGAAGCGTCTTATTAGGCATAATTGCGGTGGCAGCCCTCATCCTGCTTGTAATGTATCTGACCGGGCACAGGCTTGTGGTAGAGCGTCCCTGAGCCCGCGAAGGTGTTCCCGTCGGATCCTGTCTGACACGAACACTTGTTGCGGGCGCCTGCCCGTTATCCAGGAAGAGGCAGGCCTGTATGCGCGTGACGCACAGGCAGTCATTATTCCAGCAGCGGCTTCGGGTTTGGCGGGTGAGATCTGATCGAATAACTCCTTCTTGAAGGGAGTATTCCCTGTCTGCCGACGGGCAGGCCTGAGCCAGCCATAGGAAGCTTCAATCGATGATAAAGTACAAAAGGCCTGCCGCCCTTCTTCTGCTCGTTCTCGGTCTGGTCCTTCTCCTTGTCGTCTTAGGCGGGGGATGTGCCGTGGGCGGCCGTAAAGGGCTTCTCGACTCGATAAAGGCAGCAGACTTACCGAACGCGTCTTTCATCGAAGGCGTACCCTATCTCCCGCAACGCGGCATCCTCATGTGCGGTCCGGCGGCGCTCGCAAGCGTGATGCGCTACTACGGCGTGGATGTAAGGCAGGAAGAGATCGCAGGTGCGGTCTACAGCCCGCGCATCAAGGGCACACTCACCATGGACCTCCTGCTCTACGCCAAAGAGAGGGGTTTCCGTGCAGAGTACTACAGCGGCGGGCTCGAGGATCTCAGGCAAAGGGTTAGGGACGGAACCCCCATCATAGCCTTTTTGAACCTGGGTTTCGACCTCTACCCAGTGGGCCACTACGTGGTCGTTGTGGGCTTCAGCGACGAGCAGAGGGTTGTAGTGGCGCACTGGGGTACGGAGAAGGAGAAGGTCGTGGGCTACGAGAGGTTTCTCAAGGCATGGGAAAAGACAGGCTTTTCAACCCTCCTTGTTACACCTGGCGAATGAAGGCTCTACGGATACCGATCGCGCTCGTCCTTTTAATCGGCATGCTTGCCTCCTGCGCGCCGGTGCATGAAAAGGTCGGCCATGGCGCGGGGCCTCTTACCTTCGAAGAACGGCTCAGGCTTGCGAACATATATGAATCAAGGGGCAGGCTGACGGAGGCGCTTCGCGAGTACCGTAAGGCCTCCGAACTCAACCCAGACGATGCAAGGCCTTACTTCGGCATGGGGAACGTCTATCTCGGAACAAGGGACTACGCAAATGCAGAGGCGAGCTACCTCAGGGCCATAGAGCTTGATCCCACCAAGGGGGCGTTTTTCAACAACCTGGGATGGGTCTACATAGAGACCGGGCGGCTTATTATAGCCCAGGCCATGGTGATGAGGGGTCTCACGCTCGATCCACGCAGGCAGTACATATACCTCGACACCCTCGGGGTCATCGAGACCAGGCTCGGCAACTACAAGGAGGCGGAGCGGTACTTCAAGAGAGCGCTTGCCGCCATCGCGCCGACCGATCTCTACGGCTTGCAGAAGATATACGCCAACCTCCATGATCTCTACAGGATAACCGGCAGGACCGACGAGGCCGAAAAGACCATGAAGACGATAAAAGGTCTCGAGCGCGGCATACCGCCGGCCATCCGTTGAACATGCACCGCGAGCGCCTGTCTGCCGTCCCGGGACAGGCAGGCGTGCAGCTTGCTGCGGGGGCTTCGATATCAAGGCAGCGGATACAGCCGGGTCTTACCTGTCCTTGAAGGTTTTCTCAGGCAGGTTGTGTAAATCCGGGATGGTTCTTCCATTGCCTTTTCATGAGTCTCCCGGGGGTGGGGAAGCCCCCGGGCAGAGCGAGGGCGGCTTCATTGAACAAGAGGGTTATATACGGTATAAATCCGGTTGCCGAGGCGTTCAGATCGCGTGGTGACAGCGGGGCGATCGTGGAACTCCTCGTATCCGAGAAGAGGGGCGACCGGCTCGTGGAGCGCATCGTAGGCGAGGCCCGATCCAGGAACATACCGGTCAGAAAGGTCACACCGGCCGATCTTACGCGCATATGCGGCAGGCCCGCTCACCAGGGGGTCGCCGCCGTATTAAGGGGAGGGTTTCCCTACCGCAGCCTTGATGACCTCATCGATGCGTGGCGGCGCACCGGGGAGGCTGCCTTCTTTCTGGTCCTCGATTGCATCCAAGATCCGCAGAACCTGGGCTCCCTGCTGAGGGCCGCCCACTGTGCCGGGGTCAACGGTGTGGTGGTCCCAAAGGACAGGTCCTGCCCGGTCACATCAACGGTTGTAAAGGCATCGGCCGGTGCGACGGAGCACACATCCATCGCCAGGGTCACGAACCTGAGGGAGGCTCTCAAACGCCTCAAGCAGGAAGGCGTCTGGATTGTCGGAATCGAGGCCGATTCACCGAAGAGTATCTATGAGGAGGACCTTGCCGTTGATCTCGCGCTTGTCATCGGGAGCGAGGACAGGGGCATAAGGAGGCTTGTCAGGAGGGAGTGTGACCTCTGTGTGCATATTCCCATGAGGGGCCTGGTTAACTCATTGAACGCCGCGCAGGCCGGGGCCATAGCCCTCTTCGAGGCGAGACGGCAGAAGGATTGCGCAGGTATCCGCGGGTGACGGTACGGTAGTGAGCGCCATGGATCTGCTGAAACTCATACAAGAGGCACGTCAAAGGATAAGGGGCGTCGTAAACCCGACGCCGATAGTCTACTCCGAGACGTTTTCGCGTCTTTTCGGCTGCGAGGTCTTCTTCAAGCTCGAAAACCTGCAGAAGACCGGATCGTTCAAGTCAAGGGGTGCATACAACAGGATACAGACCCTTTCTTCGGAGCAGAAGCGGCGCGGTGTTGTAGCCGCTTCATCCGGCAACCATGCGCAGGGGGTCGCGTGGGCTGCTACACTTTCCGGGGTCAGCTCCACGGTGGTGATGCCCGAGACCACACCCATCGTAAAGCGTGTGGCCACCAGGGGATACGGCGCCGAGATCATACTTCACGGCGCATCGTTCAGCGACTCCTATGAGTACGCCATCGAGATTTCGCGTGAAAAGGGTCTCACACTCATACACCCGTTCGAGGACGAGTTCATAATGGCCGGCCAGGGCACCATAGGGCTTGAGATACTCGACGACCTTCCGGATGTTGATACCGTTTTGGTGCCGGTGGGCGGCGGGGGGCTTATCTCAGGTGTGGCCTGTGCGCTGAAGGAGCGCGCATGCGGGGTGAGGGTGGTGGGTGTGCAGGCCCGGGCCTGGTCGTCGTGTGCAAGATCGCTCGAAAGGGGCCGCATCGTCGAGAGCGTGACTGCACCGACCATAGCCGACGGCATCGCGATAAAGAGGGTGGGAAAAAAGACCCTCAGGTACATAAGGAAGTACGTCGACGAGGTCGTAACCGTAGCCGAAGAGACCATAGCAGAGGCGGTATTGAAGCTCCTGGAGAGAAAAAAGCTTATGGTCGAAGGAGCCGGTGCGGTCCCGCTGGCCGCATTGATGGAAGGCAAGGTCAGGCGGCATGGCCGAAGGGGCAAAACCAGAAGGAAGACACTTCTTTTGTTGAGCGGCGGCAATATCGATGTTACGACACTGGACAGGATAATAAGGCGTGGCCTTTCAAAGGAAGGCAGGGTCGTCAAGCTTTCGACCATCCTGCCGGATGTCCCGGGCTCCCTTGCGGCCTTTACGGCTGAGATAGCCGCGCTGAGGTCCAATATCCTACATATACTGCACGAACGCGATGCCGTGGATCTGCCCGTCGGCAGTGCAAGGCTGGAGATAATCATCGAGGTGGAGGGGCGCGGTCACACAGAGACGGTGATAAAGAGGCTCAAGGAGAAGGGGTACTTCATCGAAGAGGCTTAGCCCATCCTTCCGGAGAGCACCTTACCCCCCAAAAGGTGCATGTGGAGGTGCAGTATCTCTTGACCGCCCTCTTCGTTTGTGTTCACGACGAGCCTGAAGCCCTTCTTGGCCACGCCGACATCGCGGGCTATCTTCCTTGCGGTATCGAGCAGCTCCGCCAGGACCTCACGGTCGTCACAGTCGAGTATGGTCAGGTAGTGTGTCTTGGGGATCAAGAGAAGGTGGGTCGGCGCCTGCGGGTTTATGTCCTCTATGACGATGAGCCTCTCGGTCTCGTGCACTATCTTTGAAGGGATCTCTCTTGATACTATCTTGCAGAATATACAGTCCATAGCTACTCCCCCCCTTTGTTTTTTCTCGACTTCTTCTCCTCTATGCCAGAGGTCCCGAAACGCCGCCCGAGCTCGGTGAAGATCTCTCCTATGTCGATATCCCTGTATCCCAGGAGCACCATGGTGTGAAACCAGAGATCGCTCAGTTCATGGATCACTTCCCTTTTCCCCTCGTTCTTCGCCGCAGAGATGAGCTCCCCGCTCTCTTCGTATATCTTCTCGGCGATCTTCGACAGGCCCTTTTCGTAGAGGGATGCTACGTAGGACTTTTCAGGGGAGGATCGTTTCCTTTCGAGTATCACCCTGTAAAGCTCTGTAAGCACCGACGGGCCTTGCGTGTGTCCCTTTTCCCCGGCATAAAGCCTCCTGAAAAAGCAGGTCCTCTGGCCCGTGTGGCACGCGGGACCGGTCTGTCTTACCTTGAGGAGTATGGCGTCTGAATCGCAGTCGTAGTGGATGGACTCCACCTCCTGGAAGTTGCCGGAGGTCTCCCCCTTGAGCCAGAGCCTGTTACGGGAGCGGCTGAAGTAGTGCGCCTTTCCGCTTTCAACGGTCTTTTCAATGGCCTCCATGTTCATGTAGGCCAGCATCAGGACCTCGCCGGTGGTCGCCTCCTGCGCTATCGCCGGGACAAGCCCCCTCTCATCGAACCTTATCTCCGGAAGTTTCATCCATCCTCCTGCGTCATGCTGACAGAAGAATATAATATCAAGTTTTTGTTGTCAATAGCCGACAACCATGTATGCGCGCGAGAAAACAAGCGCGTTAAAATTGACATAAAGGCAACTTTAAGTCAATTTGACTGTGTTAAACGGTGTTTGAGCTGTTCACCAGTTCCTCAGGATCAGTTCTCGTCTTTTCGCCGGTTTTCCGCTCTTGCTCCCGAGTGAGTAGCTTACGTCCACCTTCGTCATCCTGAACCCTTTAAAAGTTTTTCTCATCTCCGGTATATCATTGACTGAAACTACCATCTTTCCCTTTATCGTCCTCCCCATCTCGGCGAGCATCTCATACTGTTCGGCCGCGAACTCAACCCCGTAGCCCTCTGTCCCCCAGTAGGGCGGGTCGCAGTAGAACAGCGTGTGCTTCCGGTCGTATTTTTCTATACATGCCTGCCAATCCAGGTGTTCAACCAACACCCGCGCCAGTCTCAGATGTGCCTGGCTGAGCTCCTCCTCGATGCGGAGGAGGTTGAGACGCGGCGGGCTCGTCGTCGCTGTCCCGAAATACTGTCCCTGAATCTTACCACCGAATGATGTCCTCTGGAGGTAGTAGAACCTCGCCGCACGCTGGATATCCGTCAACGTGTCCGGTGGGGTGGACTGCAGCCATTCGTAGATTTTACGGCTCACCAGTAACCACCTGAACTGCCTGATAAACTCTTCCAGGTGGTTCTGGACGACCCTGTACAGGGTGATGAGGTCCCTGTTTATATCGTTTAGGACCTCAACCTTCAATGGATCTTTCAGAAAGAACAGCGCCGCTCCTCCGGCAAACGGTTCGACGTAACAGGTATGGGGCGGGAATAGCGGCAGGATCTGTCTTGCGAGGCGGCGCTTGCCTCCCATCCACGGAATTATACTCACAGCACACCTCCTCAAACAGGATTTGATATTCTGCGTTGAACCTGCTACATTGTATCCGCCTCGATCGGGGTACGGATGGTAGCGGGTTATCCCGTCCTGTGTGTCAGCACAGGGTCTGGGGAGGTGCTGTCTCCCCGGACTACTGTCCGGTTGTTACCTCGATACTATGAACTCGAACAGATCGTCGTGCGACGTGGTCCAGACGATGCCGTTCGGGTAATCCGCACTATACACAATACACCTGCCAAAGTATCTGAACTCCGTCAGTCCTCCCAGGTCCTCGGGGCCTGGTGTGAACGTGAGATTACCGTTCGCGAGGTCGGTGGTGTCGAAGATTGCTGCATTATCCACCGTATTGAACGAGGCTGCCGGGTCGACGCGGTCGCGGGGGTCGTTTTTTCCCGCGAACAGCTGTATCTCTATCTTCGTGACGGCCGATAGGTCCTTTGCTGCACCGTCCTCCTGGAACTGGAGTATGATCTCGTTGTCGTTCTGCGAGTATGCGTATTCTGTCACGGCTTTACCTCCCGTGTCCTGGATCTACTGCGTATGTCCCTATGTGAGGTTTTCGAGCCCAGAGTCCTCTCTATCGATATGAATCTGATGCCGAGGTTCTCGCTGAGCTTGCCCAGGAGCTGGGCCAGCGCCGCCGACACGGCCTCCGTTGCCGCTGCCGAGTCAGCCAGAGATACAGGTACCTCTATGGTGAGGACTTCCGGCCCTTTCCCGTCGTCCAGAACGCGGACGTCTATACCGAGGGCCAAAAGCTCACTGCCGAGGGATGTCTCAGTCACGGCTGCGCGGATGACCGTTGAGAGGGCATCCGTACCCAGATACGGGTCCTCCAGGGCGAAGCCGGCCTGCAGTATACACGAATCGTCGCCTTGCAGGCCCTCGGTCAGCATCGCCTGAATGGCCAACGAAAGTGCCTCGGGCATCACCCCTGTGTCGGTTAGGGGGATTACCGTGGACAGCTCGAGTGCATCGCTACCGTAGCACGAGTCAGCGAGGCTGATATTTGTGTCATCATTCACTACATACTCGTCCGCTCCGATATCCCAGCCAGACCCTTGTGGACGAGTATCCCCATCAATATCATCGGTAAAATTTAATGGAGCCGGATCACCGCTTGTGTCTATGCCTGCATCTATCAATGCAGAACCAGACACTAAATGTAAGTCTTCACTGCCTAAAGTTGTATCGATAAAAGTTGTGTTGTCATAAGGTATGTTTTGCAAACCTGTAGAGCCAGTAGCATCAGACGATGCACAGGTTGTCATGCTCCTATACCCATCGAATCCAGCGATACTTCCATGTGCATAACAATTTTTAAATACAGGAATGGCTGCATATGGATTTCGTGCACCATAATCTCCACCTATAAATGTACAATTATAAGCATTTCCAGAAGTAACTAAATTTCCTGCACCTTTACCATGAAAAATACAATTCCATACTTTTACAACTCTTGCAATCTCACAACCAAGTCCTTCTCCTCGCCCGATACATGCATTTATATGGGTATTCGCAGCTGCACTTCCTATTACTCGAAATCCTTTAGCACTTATAGAGCTTAGATTTCTTACTTGTAGTCCAGTTACTGTAAAATAGTTCTCGTTGATTTCAAACGCACTTCCATAACTCCTTGTAACTTCTATGTAATACTTGCTTGTATCCCATTTACCAGAGTGCCTTTCACTTAATGGAACAGTAATTTCTCCGTAATGATCCACATCTGTTTGCCATCCGTCAACAATCACATACGTTGTATCTGCCATCGCATAGCATTCAACCTTTTCAATGGAGTTCCTCCCTGTAGAAAAATCCCAATAATCTCCTATAGTATGGCCTGTCGTAGCTCCAAATGTAATAGTCACGCCGTTGTTTAACGTTTGGGCGCCTCCTGTTATCGCTACTCCAGTGGCATTCCATGTTGCTCCTCCATCATCTGACCATTTGAATGTGTCAGGAGAGCCGGTTCCATCAATTTCAACTCTATAATCGGTTTCTCCAAAGCCAGTAAAAGTTCCTCCAGATGTTGCATCATCAAGACCAGTCCCAGTAAACGTAACCGCCCCCACGGCATCAGTTATATCCCCTTGTCTTGCAGCTTCCCAAGCAGAAAGAGAGCTATAATCTCCTCCACTTGGCTTGACAGTTTTTGTGACAATCGTAGGCATTATACTTTCGTCTTATCCTCTATATCGGTCTCGAATATATCCGGAACGTACCAGTTTGATGTCTTGATTTTAGTCAATACTGACGAAGGTACTTTGTTTAAAAAGTTGAATCTAAACCTCCGCCTGGTGATGACAGTCATAACTTCACCTTGTAGGTCTATGTAATCTATATCTCCGGTGAGAGCGATCTCTGCGCCGTCTTGAGTAGCAACAGGAACCGTATTGAATGGAAAATAATTGCCCTTGGCCTGCATCTCCCGCCATTGTTCTGGCGATACTTTTATTGTCTGCGTGACCGTTTCGGCACCCACTTGTATTGGAGTGGATATAAATTCCAGATTGTCGCCTTTAGCTTGAGCATCGGCCCATACCCGCGCCGGATATCTGATTATTTTGGTCCTCGGCTCCATGTGGGGCTCAACATATTTCTGGGCCTGTTCAACAGAGAGGCCGGGGATTTTAAATACGTAGAACGTAGGGAGGCACTCTTCGTTACCCCATACATGACCATCGGGCATAACTACTACAGGATCGCCCATCTTATAGCAACCGCATCTGTCCTTTTCAGGGTCAGGATGCGTTGCATCTATAGCCTTTATTAAGATTTCTGCCATCCTCCCCTCCCTACATCAGCTCTATCGTCAGGGTCAGCGTCCAGGTCTGGCCCGACGTTTTGGTCCCCTGGTCCGAAAACTTCATGTTCATATTCTTGTTTGCCGTCGCACCGTTGCGCACGCCGAACACCTTCCACGCATGGTTGCCCTCGGCGCCGCCGAAAACGCTCTGGAAGACCATGTTCTGCCCGCTGCCGAATGTGGGATATCCTGCGTCCATACCCTTCCACGTTACCGTGCCCGGCAAATCGGTTGAGCCCACGTCGAGGCGGTAGCCGGTTACACCACTCTCTGTCGCGTCCTCGAAGAGCCTCTCGAGCGTGAGCGACGTGTCCGAGGCAATGGACGATACCCGGTAATATGTGGTCGACGTGGTGGCCCGTATCCAGTCGCCCACGACAAGCTCCGTGGTGAATGCCGTGCCGCTGCCTGTGACGGTCTTTGAGTTCTGCGTGAACGTGAGCGTGCCTGTCAGCGTCACAGGGCCGCCGTCGCCAACGCCGAGCTGTGCATTGGCGTTGTTGTATGCGGTCTCGGCTCCCCCGCAGATGAGCGTCGTCATGGCATTTATACCCTCACGCAGGAGGGCGTTGCCCTCGATGACCGACGAGCTGTATGCGTGGCGGAAGATCCGCCGCTCCTGGAGGTCGAAGCCCCGGCTGAAAATATCGCCCGCCCTGCGGGGGACGCCGGCCCTGAGCGCCTGGTGCCCGTCCGAGAGGAGTTCTGCCACGCGCCGGCGCTCCTCATCGAGCCTGTCGTAGATCTCCGAATCGAACCGGTGGATCACGAACCTCGCCCGCTCCTGTATCGCGTCCGAGAGGGGACTGCCGATGTCCACCTCTATATGGTCGGAGAGACGGACGCCGTCCGCCCTGTTTTCCCGCACGCCACGGGCGGCGGCAAGAATCCTCTGAACGTCTCTCGGTGTCAGTCGTATGCGCATATCACTTGTCCCCCTTCCTG
>WGEY01000083.1 GCA_015492495.1 Deltaproteobacteria bacterium
ACCTAACTCCTTGACTATCTGTGCAGCTTGTGAGAAGTTCTCTATCGTGGCTCTCTGGGCCATAGGGGTACCTCCTTATAGTTGGTATAGTTGGACCGCTATAAATGGTACCCCTTCCTCTTTACTGACACAAGATAAGATACATTACCTTACCGCACCGCCGTTCTTGACAAGGCCGTGGTTTTTCTATAACATTAATGGAAGCTTCTCACGGCAGACCCGTAGATGCGTTCGTTGTGCATTTCGCCTGTTGCATCTCTTCTATTGGAGCAACACGGACTTTAGGGCGCCTGTAGCTCAGTGGACAGAGCATCGGCCTCCGGAGCCGAGTGTCGGAGGTTCGAATCCTCTCAGGCGCACCAAAGAATTGGATACAGTGCGCGAGGGAACAGAAAACCGGAAGAGAAGGTTCGACCGGTCCGCCCGCCGAGCCGATAGGCAAGGCGGGTAATATCAAAGGATGCCTTCCTTACCGGGGACGACCGAAGGTCGGCCAATCCTCTCAGGCGCACCAAGAATTGGATACAGTGCACGAGGGAATAGAAAACCGGAAGAGAAGGTTCGACCGGTCCGCCCGACGAGCCGATAGGCAAGGCGGGTAATATCAAAGGAAGCCTTCCTTGCCGGGGACGACCGAAGGTCGGCCAATCCTCTCAGGCGCAGCCATCACACTTTCCCGCCGGGCCGCTAGCTCAGTTGGAAGAGCAGCTGACTCTTAATCAGCGGGTCACAGGTTCGAGCCCTGTGCGGCCCACCAGTAAGATCAAGGGGGTAGCCGACTTAGGTTACCCCCTTTTTTTCTGGATTGCGGAAGGGTGCGCAGCCCGTTTTTCATATTGAAGCACGCTGCAATGGGCTCAGGGAATCTTCTCATGTAAGGCATTATACGATTACATTTCGCTCGCGATGCATGTTCAGCCTCTGTCAAGCACTCCCTTCACCCCGGCCTCTCGCGTCACGGTACCCGCTGTGCGACCTTCAACGCACCTCCTCCCTGTAGAGCAGGTACGGAGAACCTTCCGCCGCGGCAAGGGCCTGTTCCATATCCGACCTCGATGTGAAGTTGCCGCCCTTCAACGACTCGATGAAGAAGTCCCTGTAAAACCTGTCTGGGTAGACCCATACCTCGAATACTATCCGGTCTCCGTCTCCAACGGCGGTTGCTTCCGGCTGGGTGTAGTCATAGACAAAGCTTTTCCCGGGCGGTATCCGGGTATCGAAGAGCTCCCTGGTGAGGTCAAGCGTAACGCCCCTTCCTATGTAGGCCTTCCTCTCCGTCCGATCCTTCTTCAACCCTTCCTTGTCGACAACAAAACCCCTCACGACCACAAGAGGGGTGACGTATGTGGGGAAGTAGTGACCCGCTCCGCTGTTGGTCAACTTTATACGCGCCGACGTCTTGCCGCCGTACACCTCGATGCGGACGGCATCCTTGACCATCGCGGGGTCGTGGATGCCCCTGAACAGATGCCTGCCCTCCGGCATGTGGCAGACCTGACATGTAACGCCGTTTCTGCCGTAGGAGCTCTCCTTCCACTCCCTGTAGGTGTTGGTAAGCACCTTTCCGTTGAGCCGGTAGCCCCCGTCCATCTGGTGACACGCGGCGCAGAATTCGGCCCTTTTGAAAAAGCCCCTGCTCTCTCCATGGAGCGGGGCGCGACCCTTGTCATGAGACGACGAGGCGGGGGCGGATCCCCCGGGGCCGTAGACCGTCCCCATTCTCACGTGGCAGACCGCGCACGAGACCCCGCTTTCCTTGAACCTCCTGTCGAATGCCGGGTTTTTGTCAAAGCCGGCCCCGCTTTCCAGAACCTCGCTCTGCTCAACCGCTGGTGCGTGGCACAGGTAACAGCTTGATGCCAACCCTGGCTCCGCATCCGCATCGAGCTGGCCCAAGAGGCCGGGGCCCACGCTTTTACTGTGAAGCGAACCGCTCCACTCCCTGTGCCTGTCCGGATGGCATTCGGCACAGCTTTCCGGATACAGCCGCGATGTGTCAACATATCCGAGCGATGTGAGGCCGCTTGCAACAACCGGCCTCGCCCAGTGTTCGGAAAGGGACGTCTCACCTCGCGCCGAAACCACGGGAAGGAGTAAAAGGAGCAAAAACAAGAGGGGCGCACCCCTACGCTGGAGGACCGGCCTCACATCCCGCACGGATTCTTCATGGAACAAGGATTCTTGGCTGAACATGGATTCTTCGCCGAGCACGGATTTCCGGAGGATGGTTCCGCCCGGCCGGTCGTTGCGGTGTGGGCCTTGACGTAGGCGCCGAGGGCCGTCATCTCATGCGAGTTCCATCCGAGCGGCTTCCCCTTCATTGGATTCTTCATGCAGAAGTTTATCATCTGGTCAAGGGTCAGGATGTCACCGGCCATCTTTATGTACCTCGGATAGGGCTCCTTCTTGAGCCCCTTGCCATCGGGGTGACATGTGCCGCAGGAAAGGCCTGATGTACCGAGGGCGGTGTCGTACCAGAGCCTTTCGCCGGACTTGAGCACACCCTTCATATCCGTGAGTGCGTCCTTTCTTACGGGGGTGGACTTCATCGCACAAGGGTTCTTCATGGAACAGGGATTCTTCATGGAGCAAGGGTGTTTCATTGAACAGGGGTTCTTTGCAGAGCATGGATTGTTGGCCGCATACAACGTATCCGTCCCATCGGGTCCGGCGCCACCGGGTGATCCAGCCAACGACCGGGCCACTACGATGAAAGCGAAGAATATCACAAGAGCCGTAATAAACGCCACCGGTCTTTTCATCCGTCTTCCTCCTTCTATTTTCGTTATCGCGGGTTCTTTCTTCTGACCACGCGTATCTGCACAGCGGCTTCCACAGGACCGGACTACTGTTGCACCCGTAAGGCCATGCCCTGGCGCAGGATGCCTCGTGCCGGATACCTTTATCCGTCACCACTTCCGGATACAATTGTAACTCGGACAGTAATGCACCCGGTGCAGATCCGAGACGATACAAACGGGTGCGAACCGTTGCGACCCCATCCGCGCAAGGACCGGTTGCATCAAGCCTTCTCCGCGTGTGAACACATGCCATCCCCTTGGCCGGTCGCGGGTATGGGAGCCGGACCGTAACCGGATATGACAAGTCTATCCCTATAAAACCGTTTGTCAAACCGGTTCCAGGACAATGAAAAAATGTGACGTTTTCATTGACAGCAACAATCTTTTCAGATACTATGTCTTTATAAGTTCTAAGTAGGATTTGTACAGCAGGGCCTGAGTACCTTTGGTTGCACAAAGCCACTACGACTTATAAAAATCAGGAAAGGAGGTTTTGTGCGATGCCAACAGGTAGAGTGAAGTGGTTCAATGAATCAAAAGGCTACGGCTTCATTGAACAGGATTCCGGTGAAGATGTCTTCGTCCACTACTCGGCCATCCAGGGCGACGGTTTCAAGACACTCACAGAAGGCCAGACTGTTGAGTTTGAACTCACACAGGATCAGAAGGGCACCAAGGCCATAAACGTTATATCAAGATAACGTCTGTGCACGTAGCAAAAAGCCCCTCATCCACCCGGATGAGGGGCTTTTTTTGTAGATCCAACCGCATTGCAGGAGCTTTTGAAGCTCCCTTCAGCAAACCCGAGGGATCTTCTCATGTAAGGAATCATCCGATCACACTTCGCTCGCCACCCCCGAGGCCCACTGCGGGGACATGGACGCCGTGGAAGTATACGCCTTCATCTGCAAGCCGCTCGACGTGCACAACGGCCCTGCCGCCCGGGACAACGGACTTCAAGGTGCAACCCGCAGGAAGCACACGAGCAGGACCGAGAATCAAGACAGGCTGGAGAAACGCACCAAAATGCATCCTGTCCTTCACTGTCGACTCCTGAGTTCAGACGGATCAGATGGCCTCCTCGCCCCGCTCGCCGGTCTCTATACGGACCACCTCTCTCACATCGGTCACGTAGATTATGCCGTCCCCCTTGAGTCCGGTGTGCGCCGCCTTCTCGATGGTCGAGACTATCTCGTCGACGAGCTCGTCCCTGCAGACGATCTCGATCCTGGTGTGGGGGATGAAGTCTCCTATGTTGTCCGTGCTGCGCCCGAATCCACAGGCATCCATTACGCTCATGCCGCCGAGCCCCTTAACACCCTTCAGCGCCAGCGTCACTTCGTCAAGCCTGTGCGGCTTTATGTACGCCTTGATCTCCTTCATGCGGACCTCCGGTTATAGCGGCTTCGCAAGCGGCATCTGCCGGCGAAGCGTGGTTGTGTTGCGAAATAACCCCCCTCAAACCACTGGCCATGGTCGTGCATCAATCCTCGACCTTCACTGCGAACCACCTGTAAAGCGCCGGCACAACCAGTAACGTCAGGACCGTGGCCGTAACAAGCCCGCCTATGACGACCGTTGCGAGGGGACGCTGGACCTCGCTCCCCACGCCGGACGAAAAAAGAAGCGGCAGGAGCCCGAGCGCAGTGGTCAGGGCTGTCATGAGAACAGGTCTCACCCTCATGCACGCCCCTCGGATCGATGCCTCGTCAACCGGCACCCCGTCACGCAGAAGCTGGTTCAGGCAGGTCACGAGCACCATGCCGTTCTCAAGGGCTATGCCGAAGAGCGCGATGAAGCCCACAGACGCCGGCACAGATAGGTTCTGACCCGTCAGCCAGAGAGCTACCACTCCACCTACCAGAGCGAGCGGTATGTTAAACAGTATGAGTAGCGTGTTCTTGAGGGAGTTGAAGCTCGAAAAAAGGAGCAGGAACACCACAAAGAGCGTTATAGGGATGACCACGGCCAGCCTCTTGTTAGCCTCCTGCTGAAGCCTGAACTGGCCTCCCCATGTGACGAGGTATCCGGGCGGAAGGTCCACCTCCTCTTCTATGGCCCTTTGACCCTCCTCCACGAACGAACCGATATCCCTTCCGGCGACGTTCAGCTGGACGGTGATGAACCTCTGGTTGTTCTGCCGTGTTATCTGGCGGGGACCCACTATCTCCTCTATGTCAGCGAGCTGTGAAAGGGGCACCCTCACGCCTCGCGGCGACTCTATGATGATCTCGCCTATGGCCTCGGGCGTGCTCCTGTACTCAGGGGCGAGGCGCACGAGTATGTCGAAACGCCGGATCCCCTCGAATATCTGTCCGGCGACCTCGCCGCCAACAGCCGCTCGAACAACCTCCTGGACGTCGGATATGTTTATGCCGTAGCGGGCGACCCTGTCGCGGTCAATCCTTATGAGGAGCTGCGGCGTGCCGGAGACCTGATCCACCTGGACGTCCGCCGCACCCTCCACCTTCCTTATTACAGAGGCTATCTCGTCGCCTTTGTCCTTCAACACGTCAAGGTCATCGCCGAAGAGCTTTATTGCGAGCTCGGCCCTGACCCCCTCAAGCAGCTCGTCCACCGTCATGGCTATAGGCTGGGTGAAGTTGGTGAGGACCCCTGGCACCTCACCGAGCTCCTTGCGTATGACCTCCTCGAGCTCCTCCTGCGTGCGCGCGGAGCGCCACTCGTCCTTGGGCTTGAGGAGTATGTACATCTCGGCGCTGTTCACCGGGTCAGTGTGGGCACCGACCTCCCCGCGGCCTATGCGTGAGACAACCCCCCTCACCTCGGGGATCTTCATAAGCCGTCTTTCCACCGTCATGGCCGTCTTAGTACTCTCCCTGAGCGAAATGGACGGCGCCATGGTGAGCCTGAGGACCATCGTACCCTCCTGCAGAGTCGGGGTGAACTCCGAGCCGAGCCTGGGGAAGACGACGAGACCCGCGAGGACGAGGACCGCCGCGAGGATGACCGAGAGCGAACGCCTGGCGACAAAGAGCGTCACGACCGGCCGGTACAGCCTGAGCAGTTGCCGGACGATCCACACCTCCCCGCCCCCCCCGGTCGAACGATCCACAGTGGGTCTCTTCATCAGAAGCGAGCAGAACATCGGCACCATGAGCACGCTGAAGATCATGGAACCGAACATGGCAAGGGCCACGGTGTATGCCAGTGGCCTGAATGTCTTGCCCTCTACGCCCTGCAGCGTGAAGAGCGGCAGGAAGACTATGATGATAATGAGGATGGCGAATACGAGCGGACGGACAACCTCTGTAGCGGCCCTGAGTATCACGTGGCGGAGCGGCTCCTCGGGCGAGGCCTCCCTGAACCAGCGCTCCACGTTCTCCACTATCACGACACTTCCGTCGACCATCATGCCTATGGCTATGGCAAGCCCACCGAAGCTCATGAGGTTGGCGGATATGCCGAACCTGTCCATCCATATCATGGCGAAGAGCACGGAAAACGGTATGGAAAGCGCCACAACGAGGCTCGGACGCACCGCCGCCATAAAGACGACGAGCACCAAAACCACGAGCACGACCCCCTGTATGAGCGCGTCGGTCACGGTCTTTACGCAGGCCTCGACGAGTGTCTTCTGCTCGTAGTACGGCACTATCCTCACGCCCTCCGGGAGGATCCGGTTTATCTCCTCCATCTTCTTCTCGACCCGTTCTATGACCGTGGAGGAGTTCGTCCCGAAGAGCTTTATAACCATGCCGGCTACGACCTCTTTGATCCCGTTCATGGTCTGTACGCCACGCCTTACGGCGCCTCCGACCTTGACGTCGGCGAGCTCCGAGAGGTGGATCGGTGTGCCGTCGCGCACCTTGACCACGATCTTTTTGATGTCGTCTATACCGGTTGCAAGCCCCACGGAGCGCACGATGTACTCCTCGGCGTCCTTCTCTATGAACTGGGCTCCGACATTCAGGTTGTTCGAGCGCAGCTTTTCCACGATCTCGCCAATGGTGACGTCGTAACGCAGGAGCGCTGCCGGATCGACCACCACGTGGAACTGCTTTTCATAGCCTCCTATGCCCAGGACCTCGGTAACACCGGGCACGGTCTGCAGGTGGAACTTCACTATCCAGTCCTGCATGGTCCTGAGCTCCTCGAGCGAATATTTGCCGGTTGTGTCATCGAGGTAGTAAAAGAGCACAAGCCCCATGCCGGTCGATATGGGGCCCATCCTCGGCTCGCCGAACCCCTCGGGGATCTCCTCGCGTGCCTCCTGGAGCCGCTCGTTAACCAACTGTCGTGCAAAATAGATGTCTACGGAATCCTCGAAGTAGATGTTCACGACCGAGAGTCCGAAGTTCGAGACAGAACGTATGTTCTTGAGCCCGGGCAGCCCGTTCATGGCAACCTCGACCGGGTATGTCACGTACTTTTCCACCTCCTGCGGGGCGAGCCCTTCTGTCTCGGTAAATACCTGCACCAGCGTGGGCGAGACATCCGGAAAGGCGTCGATCGGAAGCCTTTTGTAGCTCCAGTAGCCGCCGGCCAAAACCAGCACACCCACCACTACCATGAGGAGGCGGTTACGCAACGTGAATTCAATGATCTTTTCCATGGTAAGCTCCGTTCAAGTCAGTGTGAGTGTCCCTCGCCGAAGGCGCCCTTTGAAAGCTGCGCCTTCAAGATAAAGGCCCCCTTTGCCACGTACCTCTCGCCCGGCTCAAGTCCTGATGATATCTCCACCTTCGATGTATCCTTCCTCCCTGTATTGACGACGCGCGGCACAAAGCCCTCGTCGGTCTCAACAAAGACGCTCGGACGTCCCTCTACCTCCTGCACCGCGCTCCTGGGTACGGCCACAGGCACAGTTATCTCGTCGACCGCGATCCTTCCGGTGACAAAGAGCCCTGGACGCCACCTCCCGTCCCTGTTGGGGAGCACAACGCGTGCAATCGCCGTGCGTGTCTCCTCTCCCACCACCGGCCCGACGTAGGATATCCTTCCGGTTGCGTCCTCGATGCCGTAGCCAGCGGAGAGTACGACCTCCTGCCCAACCCTGACCAGCGGGAGGTCCTTCTGGTAGACGCTGAGATCGACCCAGACGGTCGAGAGGTCCGCAACGACAAAGACGGTGGAATCGGCCTCCACGGCCTCACCGAGCGCTATGTGCTTTTCTATGACCGTGCCGTCGAACGGGGCCGTTATCTCGTATCGTGTATATGACGCCTCCGGGTGGTCCGACAAAGAGGCAATGTATTCATCCGGCAGTCCCAGGGCAAAGAGCTTCTGCTTGGCCGAACGAAGCTCTATCCTGGCCTCGGCGAGCATCCTCCTGGCCCTGAGGTAGTTCTTTTCCGGTGATATCCTCTTCTTCCACAGATTCTCCTCCCTGCGGAAGTCCGCCTCTGCTACAGAGAAGCGCTCTATCGCCGCGAGGTAAGCCGACTTTGCGTCGGCAAGCTCCCGGCTCTCGAGCACGGCCATGACCTCGCCCCTGCGCACCTTATCCCCGAGGCGCTTCCTTACGTCACGTACCACGCCGCTCACCCGGGGAACTATGTGCGCAAGCCTGTCGGCGTTGGTCTTGACCTCGCCGGGAAGGGAAATATAGATGCGGAGCTTTTCCGGTCCGGCTGTGCGTATCTCTACGCCGAACTCCTTCATCTCCTCCCTGCTAAGCCTGACCACCTCCTCTTCGTGTTCTTCACCTCCCCCGTGCTCCTTTGATTCTTCTTCGTGTCCGTGGTCGTCCATCCCGCCCCCGGCATCGGCCCGTATCGTGTAGACAGCAAGCACCGCCGCAAGGGCGATGGCGAAGATCGACAGTTTTTTCTTCATCACTCTCCTACTCCTTTGATTTCCATCCGAGCAAACGCAGCCCGTTCATTATGACCAGAAGCCCCCCGACCTCGTTTACGAGGAGACCCGGAACAAGATCTATGCGCCCCAAAAGCGCCACAGGGACGAGAAATGCTATGATGACGAGTGATATGGCTATGTTCTCCCTGATGTTTCTTACCGCCTTTCTGCTCAAGGCAACAACGTACGGGATCCTGGAAAGGTCGTCGGACATGAGGACCACGTCCCCCGTCTCAATGGCCACATCCGTTCCAGCGGCACCCATTGCTATGCCTAGGTCCGATGCGACCATGGCCGGGGCGTCGTTCACACCGTCGCCCACCATGGCCACGTTGCCGTACCTCGCCTTGAGAGAATCCACGGCACTGACCTTGTCCTCCGGCAGGAGACCGGCCATGTACTCGTCTATGCCCGCCTTCCCGGCTATCACGCTGGCCACGGTCTCGTTGTCACCTGTAAGCATGACGATACCGGTTATGCCGAGTTCCCTGAGCCTCTCCACCGCCTTCCTCGCCTCCGGCCTGATCTCGTCCCTTACCGCGATGAGTCCGGCAAGCTCTCCGTCATCGGTCAGGAGGATGAGGGTCTTCCCCTCTTTTTCAAGCCTCTCGATACTATGCCTTGCATCCTCGGTTATAACCCCGGCTCCGCACATGGCTATGTTGCCTATGCAATACGGCCTTCCGCGCACCACTGCCCTGGCGCCCATGCCAGGCACTATCTCGAAGCTTTCCACATCCTCCACGGTCAGGCCCTGCTTTTCAGCCTCTGCGAGGATCGCATCCGCCAGAACATGCTCCGAGCGGCTCTCCATCGAGGCGGCGACGGCGAGGACGTCCTTTTTGCTCCTTCCACCGAAGGGCACGATATCGGTCACAACAGGCCTTCCCATGGTGAGGGACCCCGTCTTGTCAAAGGCCATGGCCTTTAGGCCGGATGCGGCCTCTATGTGCGCACCGCCCTTTATGAGCACACCGTGCCTTGCCGCGTTGGCCACGGCCGCGACCACCGCAACGGGTATGGACAGTGCTATGCCGCACGAGCAAGAGACCACCAGTACAACGAGCCCCCTGTAGAACCACTCCCTCCAGCCGCCGAATACGAGGGCCGGGCCGGCCATAACACCGATTGCGAGGAGGAACATCGCGGGTGTGTAGTACCTTCCGAAGGTCTCGCCGAACCTCTGGTAGCTCGACTTCCTGCTACCGGCCTCCTCGACATGGTGGAGTATCCTTCCGAGCGTCGTATCCTCGAAAGGCTTGGTGACCCTGACCTCGAGCGAGCCCCTCTGGTTTATGCTGCCTGCAAAGACCTCGTCGCCAGTGCCCTTTTTAACCGGTATGGATTCGCCCGTTATCGGCGACTGGTCAACCGACGACGAGCCGGAGAGGACCTCGCCGTCGAGCGCTATCCTCTCACCAGGCCTTATAACGATGGTATCACCGACCCTGATCGCATCGAGCGGCAGGGTCAAGATCTTGCCGTCCCTTTTTACCTGCGCCTCCTTTGGCGCAAGACCCATAAGCGCCCTTACCGCTCCCCTCACCCTGTCGGCAGCGTATGCCTCGAGCATATCTCCGAGGGAGTATATGAAGACCAGAAGCGCAGCCTCCTCCCACAACCCGAGGTATATGGCCCCTGCGGCACCCGCCACCATGAGGGTCCTTATGTTGGGGGCAAGCCTCCTGAGGGCCATGATCCCCATCTTTGCGGGGAAGTATCCGCCGACAACCACGGCCGCGCCGTATATGAACCTCGCAATTGCATGGGAGAGCCCGAAGATGTGTTCAAGGATGAGGTTCGCCGCTATGAGCACCGCGCATGCGGAGAGCGTGAGAATCCGCGGCTCCATCCACCACACCTTCGGTCCTTCCTCGGGCTCCTTCTCAAGACCGGCCTCCATGCCGGTCCGCTCCACGGCGGCAACAACATCACCGGCAGCGAGGAGCGACGGGTCGTACGAAACCCTCACCTTTCCGGCGACGAGGTTTATCTCGTAATGGTCCACGCCCCTGAGGCCATCGAGTGCGCCCCTTACGAGCCTCGCCTCCTCCTCGCAGTCCATGCCCTTTACGTATAAGACAATATCCTTCATCTACCGTATCCTGCCGTAAGCCTCTCGATCTCGGCCACGGCGACCGACAGATCGAAGCGTGCCCTGTTGTAATCAAGGAGTGTCTCCCTGTAGACCCTCTGTGCATCGAGGTAGTCGATGAGCCCTGATTGACCCTCCCTGTAACTCATTTCGGCGATCCTGAGCGCCTCGGCGGCCTGATCGAGGAGCCCCTCATCGAAGACCCTGATCCTGTCCGTCGCGACCTGGTAGTTTCCCAGCGCCTCGTCCACGGCCCTCGCAAGATCCACCCTCGTCTTCAAGAGCTCCGCCTCGGCACGGGCGAGCTCGCCGGCTGCCGACGTTATCTCGCCCTTGCGCCTGTACCAGACCGGCAGGGGCAACGACAGTCCGCCGCCGTAGCTCTCCTTGTCGAGCTCCCTTTCGTAGAAGCCCTTGAGCGTGATGTCAGGGAAGACCGAGTGTCGCTCCATCTTGAGCGCATACCTGCGTGATTCGGCCTCCTTTTCACCCTTGAGAACGAGCGGATGCTTATCGAGCACGGCGCCGAGGATCTTGCGCCTGTCGTACACGGTGTCAGAGGATGCAAACACCCCTTTGATGCCGAAGTCCGGCTCCAAGGCGTTGCCGGTCAGGCTGTTCAGCCTGGCCCTGGCAAGGTAGACCTTCTTCTCCGCCTCGCGCAGGACCCTTGCCGCCTTGAGTGACTCGACCCGGGCCTTTACGAGCTCGAACTCAGGGGCATCCCCGGCCAGAACCCGCGCCTTAACGGCCTCAAGAAGGCCGTTCACCGTCGTCATGTTCTCCCTTGCGGATGCAACCTCCTCTTCGGCCAGTAGCATCCTGTAGAAGGCCACCTTGACCCTGTAGCGCAGTTCCAGCACGAACGCCTCCCTGTCGTACCGCACGGCATCCACGGCCGCCCGGGCAGACCTTTTTCTGAAAAGCCTCTTTCCAGGCCACTCGAAGGGCTGGCCGATGCTTACGGAGTACTCACCGCCTGAGTCCCGGCCGCCGAGCTCTTCGCCCCTCGATCGGCCGAACTCCACCTCAGGGTTCGGATACGCCCCCGAAGAGACGAGGTCGCCTGCTGCGACCTTCAGCCCGGCCTCGAAGGCCGTAAGAGAAGGGTTCTTTTCAACGGCTACGGACACGATCTCGTCTATCGTGTACCGCTTCGGTTCCCCTCTGTCCGCTCCGAGGGACTCCGGCGGAGCCGAGACGCATAAAAGAAAAAGGACCGACGCCCAGAAGGCCGTTGTGATACAAAACTTGGTCTTGTTCAAGGATATCCCTCCTTGCATTTCCGACTTGAAACACTCATCTTGTTGTCTCTTTTGTGTTTACAATAAGGAGCATCGCGAGTGCGCACGTAACGTTCATACACAAAAGAGCGCCGTTTACCGGACACACTGACACACAGCTGGTGGATCAGGCCGAAATTTTGGGTGGTTGGAATATTACGGTTGAAATGCGTGCTACGGGCGGATGAGCTGGAACGCTCACCGGTGCGATGAGCCGCAGGAATGTGGTGACGGTCGCCGGTAGGGGACGCGCGAAGCCGAGGTGGCACGGACAGTCGTCGAAGTCGCCGCCGTCGTCCAGGTGACCTGCCTGCGACAAAGGACCGTCTCCGCCGGTCTGAAGATATCCGTCATGCTGCTGATGATCCGCTTCCACGGCCGTGAGCGTGTCCGCTGCCACGGACGGCCGCTCGCCGATGCACGTAAGCCCGGTGAGCTGGACCGTAAGGAGCACGAGGAACAGCAGGCCGACCGGCCTGATTATGTACTTTGAGGCTCTCATTGAAGGTCTTGTTCCGGATTCGCTCTATTTATGATAACGTTTCCCAAGGAGGCTGTCAACAAATACCGGTGTGAGACCCGCGATGCGCCGCCTTCGAGGCCATAAGCGGATCTGCCCGCATTGTAGGCGAAAAATGCACAGCGCATTCCCGCAGCTTGCTGCAGGGTCAGCGAGCGGAATGTAATCGCATAATTCCTTTACCGGCCCCTTTCTTCGCCTCCATACATCTTGCCACGAAGCCCTCGGCAAAACAGGGGTTGCTTGCAAAGTGCAGGTGGATGTAGCTTGCAAGCGTGTTCCTGTAGAGATAACCCTCGCGTATTGGAGCGCCGTCCCCTGCGCCGGTCACCTTGTAGGTGCGCGGGATCCGTTCATGGGGTGTCGTCTCGGAGTAATGGAATTCGTGGCCGCGTATCCTCTGCCCCCTCTCAATGAACGGGCAACCGCCGATCACCTCCACCTCCCTGTAGCCCAGGGACCTCTTTCTCGGCAGCATCCTCGACGTCCAGGGGAAGACACCCGCCATGGCGTAACTCCTTCCATGCACATCCGTGAGCCCCTTTCCCAGGTACATGAGCCCGCCGCACTCCGCGTACACCGGACCGCCCCTCCGGCAAAACCTCCTCACCTCCTCCCCGAGCTCAGTGTTGGCCTCGAGATCGGCGGCGTGGAGTTCGGGGTAGCCGCCTCCGAGGTATATTCCGTCCGTGCCCTCGGGCAGCCTCCTGTCCTCCAGCGGACTGAAGAAGACAACCTCGGCACCGAAGCCCTCGAGCATATCTATGTTCTGACGGTAGTAGAAACAGAAGGCCCGGTCGCGGGCCACGGCGATACGCGGCCGTGGGCCGGCCGCGGCCTGGGACGGCGAGGTCCCGGGATCGTGCCGGCGTCCTGGCACGACCTCCGTGGCGGCACGAAGCACCCTTTCAAGGTCGATGCGTCCTTCCACCAGCGAAGCAAGCCTGTCCGTATCAGGCCCCTTACGGCCTTGATAAGGCATGACCAGCCCGAGGTGCCTGGACGGTACGGACACACCGTCGTCGGCCGGAAGGCAGCCGAGGACCTCTGCGGCACAGTGTTCCTCAACCGCATCCCTCAGCATCTCGGCATGCCTCGGGCTTCCGACCCTGTTGAATACGACGCCTGTTATCCTCACATCCTCGTCGAAGCTCTCGAACCCATGGACCAGAGCGGCGGCGCTCCCTGCCATGCTCCTTGCATCCACAACGAGTATCACCCCGAGGCCGAGCACCTTCGCCAGGTGGGCGGTGCTCCCTTCGCCGCCGCTCTCTCCCGCCTTTCCGTCAAAGAGCCCCATGACCCCCTCGACCACACCGACATCCGCATCCTCGAGGGCACTGAGAAAGGTCTCCCTCGTTGCGCCTGCGCCCATCATCCATGTGTCGAGGTTGTACGACGGCCTGCCCGCTGCGGCCTCATGGTGGCTCGGGTCGATGTAGTCGGGACCCGCCTTGAACGGCTGCACCACGAGGCCCCGCCTCTTCAACGCGGCCATTATCGCAGCGGCCACCGTCGTCTTGCCGGTGTTGCTCGATGTACCGGCTATGATGAAAGCGCGCTTGGAGACCTTCAATCCCTCACTTCCCTGTTCCGCCTCCCTCCGGCCCGATGTGCTTGACAAAGGCAAGGTACATCCGGCGCGGCGGAAGAGAGCGGTTTCTCTCATCGGCAAGGAACTCCACGAGCCTCTCGACAACGTGTCTTTTGTGGATCCATTCACACATCATGCACGACCACACCGTGGTGCCCTTCTTCGTGATCACGTACTTGCCGAGGCCGGTATCGCCGCATGGGTAGAAGATACAGAAACACAGGTTGCATGTCTCGAGCACCTCGTGGCAGGGCATGTATCTGCAGTCCCTGTCAAGGCCGGGCTCGGTCAAGCGTTCCATTATCTCATCCCTGGAAGGAATCCGCATACTTCGTCCGGTAGCCCCTCGGTGTTACGAGCCTATTGCCGTGTCGTTCCGTCTGGCTGTTGCCGATGATCACTATGGAGAGCATGCCTATCTCCTCATCCGTGAAGTTGTCCAGGTCGGTTATGACGATCGACTCGTCTTTTCTGCAGGCGTTGGTTACAACGGCCACGGGTGTGGTTCCCGGCCTGTGGCTCCTGATTATCTCCTTTGCCCTCACTATCTGCTCCACCCTCCTCCTGCTCCTGGGGTTGTACAGTGCTATTACGAAGTCACCCTCGGCCGCGCACCTTATCCTCCTCTCTATGAGCTCCCACGGGGTAAGAAGGTCGCTGAGGCTAAGTACTGCGAAGTCGTGCATGAGCGGCGCTCCCACTCGCGAGGCCGCGGCGTTTACGGCGGACACACCGGGTATCACCTCCACCTCCACCCCGCGGACCCTGTTAAGCTCGAGCACGAGCCCGGCCATGCCGTATACGCCAGGGTCCCCGCCGCTTACCAGGGAGACGACCTCACCATCCATGGCGAGCTCAAGGGCCTTCCTGCAACGGTCGACCTCCTCGGTCATGCCGGATACGAAAAGCCGCCGGCCGGCTGCCAGCTCTCCTATGAGGTCGACGTAACGCCTGTAGCCCACCACGACGGTCGACCTTTCTATGGCCTCCCTGGCGACGGCCGTAAGGTGCCCGGGATCGCCCGGCCCTATACCTACTACAAAGACCCTTCCTCTGCTATCGCCACGGTCACCCCGCTCTTCTTTATCTTCGGCAACAAGAGTCGACATCTGAAGCCTCCCAGCATGGCACACGGCTCTGCCACTGAATGGATACCCAGTGTTTTCTTGACGAGCTCGGACCTTTCAAACCCCTCGTCAACCGCCTTTATCAAGGCCTTGGGAATGAACTTGAGCGGGATGTCCAGCCTCTCGGAAAGTTGAATGAGCCCCTCCTCATCCCTCTTGTCCTCAACGCTCGCTATGAGCCGCACCTCCCCTAGACCACGTCCTATGCGGGCCAACCCGTCGATCAGGGCCTCTTCGAGGCGGTCCGTGGAAACACCGCGGCGGCAGCCCATGCCCACTATAAGCGTCCTTGCGGCCTCCGAGGCGGTGGTGACGACGAAGTCCCCCCCGCAGACGAGCGCGACCTTCTGCGCGAGCCTGTTGGCGCCTCCCTCGTGGCCTGAGAGGGCGCTTATGGCATAACGTCCCATCTCGTCGACCACGACCACCGCAGGGTCCGTACGCTTGTTGCGGATGTGATCCTTTATGATCCGATTTACTATGCCCAGAGCCATGACGAAGACGAAGGAGTCGTATCCTCTCCACAGCCCGGCAACGAGCTCCCTGGTGGTCGAGGCGTAACCCGCAACACCCCCGCCGGCCGCAATACCTTCCGGGGCGTAGATCTCGCCGCCGAGGCCCTTCCTTACCCTGCGGGCGACCCTCAACCCTTGCGGTGTGATGGCTACGATGGCAAGCCTCATCCCCTCTGCCTGTATGCGTGCGAAAAGTTCCGGTCGTAGAGCTTCGATCGATCGGCCTTCCTTCCGAGCACCTCGCCGACGAGGATCAACGCGGTCTTTGTGATATTCCTTCCGTCCATCCTCTCCACTATGTCCTCGAGCGTGCCCCTTACGATCTCCTCATCAGGCCAGCTCGCCCTGTAGACGATTGCAACCGGCGTCGAAGCGGGGTAGCCCGATCTCAGGACCTCCACGATCTCGGCGAGCCTGGATACGGACAGAAACAGTACGAGCGTGGGTCTTGTCCTGATGATCTCCCTCAAGTCTTCCTTCTCAGGCACCGGGGTCCTGCCGCCGACACGGCTGAGGACCACGGTCTGGCATAGCCCGGGAAGGGTGAGCTCCTGGCACAGGGCGGCAGAGGCGGCCTGGAAGGAGCTTACACCAGGTACGACCTCGTAGTCTATGCCGAGGTCATCGAGGAGGCACATCTGTTCGTTTATGGCACCGTAGATGGAGGGGTCCCCGGAATGTATGCGTACAACGTCCATGTCCCGTGCCTTCGCCCTCCTGAATATCTCCCCGATCTCTTCGAGGCTCAATCCGGCGGAGTCGTGTACCTCCCGGGCACGGGTTGCGTATCGCAGTATCTCCTCGTTGACCAGGGAGCCTGCATATACGACCACCCCGGCCCTCTCAATGACCTCCCTGCCCCGTATGGTTATGAGCTTCGGATCCCCGGGGCCGGCCCCGACGAAGTACACCTTCATCTCTTTCCCTTTCTTACTATTATCGTGGACAGGTAACCCTCCCTCTCGGAGAGCGCAAAGGGCTCACCCCTGGTGCCGTCCACGAGCCTCTCGCCACTAAGCCCCACGGAGCTTCCGAAGACGGTGCGATCCAGAAGGTCCATCTCCCTTATGAGGTCCATCACCTCGGAAAGCCTCTTTGCAACCTTCATAACGACGACCGTGTCGTTCTCCTCGAGCACCCTCCTCAGAAGGTCGAGGTCCTCGGGCACCGGACAGATACACACCCTCTCGTCCTTCTCTGCAAGGGAGAAGCCGAACCTCGCGGCAAGCGCGCTGTATGCCGCAACCCCGGGTATCGTCTCGATCGTCAACCTGGGGTCGATCTCGACCAACGCGTTCAAAAGATATATGTACGTGCTGTAGAGGAGCGGGTCGCCGAGGGTGAGGTACGCGGTCCGCTTGCCCTCATTTATCTTCTCCAGGATGAGCTCAGCCGATGCCCTGTACCTCCTGCGGAGCTCCTCCTCGTCCTTTATCATCGGGAACTCGAGCTCAAAGAACTCCTTCCTTTCTTCGAGAACCCTTTCGACTATCTCGCGGGCGAGGCTCCCGGATTTGGTCTTGGCCCGGGGGGCGAAGATGATATCCGCCTCCTTGAGTACCCTGAACGCCTTGAGCGTCATGAGCTCCGGCTCTCCAGGCCCCACACCCACACCGTAAAATCTATGCACCGCCCTTCCTCACGATTAAGATACTTAGCGACTCCGTGGGAATACTGTCGAGGTCATCAAAGGAGATCCGTATTATCCTCTCACCTGGCATCGAGAGGTTTGACGCCACATGAAACGTGTACTCACCCTCCGGAAGGGATCCCATGCTCCTCTTTATGTATCCCGGGTTGTGCTCCGGATCGAGGAAAAGGATTAACCTCGCGTTCTCCTCGAATATCCTGCGGAGATCGACGTCCTCGGAGCCGTGCAGGCTCAGGACCCTGTAGCCCCTCCAGCTTTCCCCAAGCATGCAGAAGGCGTACTGGAAGGAGCTTACACCGGGTATGACCTCGCAGTTTTCCCTGCCGAACTTCTTCACTATGAGCTCGCCGAGGCTGTAAAGCAGCGGATCGCCGGAGACGAGAAAGGCCACCAGAGATCCGTCCTCAAGCCGTGCCACCTCCTCGAGTATCTCCCGGTAGTCACCCTCGAGCACAAGGTGCCTCACACCTCTTTTTGCTGCAAGTGTGTCAAGGAGGCGCCTTGAGCCCACGACCACATCGGCCCGCTCGATCGCATCCCTGGCCCTCAAGGTAAGGAGGTCCGGAGAGCCCGGACCGCAGCCCACTATGATGAACCTCTTATCCATTTGCGCGCCGCGGCAGAAGAGCCGATGAGCCTTTTGTCCATGTTGAAGAGGATCACCGGTACGGAGAGATCCGTTTTGAGGTACTCCCTGACCTTCTCTTCGATCCGCTCGGCAACCTCGTCGAGCAGATCGGTCCTGCGTTCCTTCAGAAGGACTTCCGTAATTCCCTCAACGGTCGGCGACGAGCTCATCTCGCAGAGGATGTGCTCCGGGACCCTGCCCCTGAGCATGCGTATGACCGCCTCGTTTGCGGGCGGGGACTTGGTGTAGTGCGTCTGGAAGTTACCGGCCAGCACCTTGGCGAGCTTTCCCGGGTGCCCGGCCAGGACGAAAAAGAGGCCCCTCTTGTATGCCTGCTCCAAGGTGAAGCCAAGAAAATCGCCCGACTGAACCACCCTTTCGCGCGAGGTCCTGTCAGTGAAGTGCTCTATCATGGCCTCTTCGCTGATATTGCCCGGCGTGATCACTATCTCCCTGATGCCGTTTGTCGCGCAGAAGTCCAGCTGCTGCAGTATGGTCTCCTTGAAGGACTCCAGGGACTTCGGCCTCATTATACCCGTGGTCCCTATGATCGATATGCCGCCGACGATGCCGAGCCTCTGGTTGTAGGTGGACGCCGCCACCTTCTCACCGTCCGGGGCGGATATGACCACATCCACCCCGCGGTGGGTCAGCTCCCTGAGCGAATCATGTATCATCCTTCTCGGAACAGGGTTTATGGCCGCCTCGCCGACCGGCAACTGCAATCCCATTCTGGTTATACGTCCTATGCCCGCACCGCCGGTGATGACTATGCGCCGGTCCTCCCTGAGCGAGACCGTGGCCAGTATCTTCAGGTTGTCGGTAACATCGGTCTCCTCGACGGACCTCTTCACCACCGCGCATGTTACGCGGCCCGGTGCCTTCTCCAAGCTGCTTACGGGTATCCGCGCCTCCGTACCGTCCGGCAGGGCCAGCCGAACCTCCTCAGGCGGCCTTCCGCCTATAAGCACCATGAGCGCGGCCTTGGCGGCCGCCGCGGCGTATGTCCCGGTGGTGTAACCGAACTCTTTTTCCATGGCTCAGATCGAGCGCGGTCCGGGGGGACCACAGTCCGGCCGATGCCGGCACCGCTACCCTGCCCTGGCGACGCCTCTTACGCCCAGGCTCCACACCGCCCCGAGTATTAACCCCATCAGCACGACCAGCAGAAACCCCTGGATCGTTTCAGACGGTACGGCATGGTACCTCAAGGGGTTCATCCACGAAAGGGCGCCGGCCCCGGCACGCAAAATCAGCCATATGCAGGTAGTAAGCAGGACCGCCTTGGCGTACGGGCTTCTCGTGGGGAGCCTGTCGTGGACAAGCGCCATGAACCCTCCGGCAACGATGCCGAACACGCCGCCTCCCGCGGCAAAGGTGATCATCGTGTGCAACACGCCCTGCTCGAAGGGGAATACGCCGGTTAACGCGTTTATTAGCGAGGCCAGAAGCCCCCAGGCAACACCAGCGGCCAGGCCAAGGCCGGCACCTCTTTTTAGGTCTTTCGAACCGGTCATCTTGCCGCCCTCCCTTGCCATTCGACCGGGCTGAGCGTCAGTGGCACGGCATGCCTATGACATGCCTGAAGTCGTGGAAGAGATCGTGCACGCCCGGTGCAACGGACTCCATGCCGTAACATATCACTATCAATGCAAAGGCCATTCCCACCACCATCAGTGCGGGAACGAGACCGCCTAAGAGGCCATCGACTCTTTTCTCAGCCGCCTTGCCGTAATTCATCTTCCCTTACCTCCTTACCTAAAGGGTACCCGGACAAACCTACCGGGGGATCCGGGCTTTTACCAAACACCCCTCGGGGCTACACCGTCAACTTGAGCCTGTCTATGACAAAGAGCCTGCTTACCAGAGCGGTGTGTTCGTACCTCTTCATCACCTTGAGCGTGGTGTAGGTAAAGATCGGCTCGAACGCCACCACGAGAAGATACGAGCCGGCGAATGCCAGCCAGGCCGTAAACGGTGTCTCCACCTCCCCGATAAGAAGCCAGAAGCCGACCATGGATGTGACCCCTGCGTAGTAGATCGCGTCGAGCTTCAGGATGGTCGACCACGACACCCTCTTTGCAAGTGACCTGTCGAAGAGCCTCCTGCCGGCCGTGTAGTGAACGGTTATAAGCGGAACGATCAATGACAGTGAATTCACCGCCAGGTGAGGAAGATCATGTGGATCGAATAGTACACCCTGCAACAGGAGCCCCGTTGCGAATCCGAAGATCGTGGGGATGAAACCAAGGGTCAGGTAGATCGCCATGGCGCCTACGAAGTGAAGCTCCGAAGGACCGACGCTGACGTGAAAGCTCTGCATGAAGATCGAAAAAAAGAAGGCCGCCAGAAACACCTTGGCTAGATCGAAGGGACGCTGTATGAATCTTTTTGCGTAAAAGCCCAGCATGCCGACCGCGGCCGCGTTCGCGAACGCCACCTTGGCCGGTGCGACGTACCCAGGTTCAATGTGCATCAGATCTCCTCCTTAGTTCTTTTCACCGTGGATAATAACAACCAAAACACCTCAGCCTACGGGACTATCTCCGACCACCACCTCCTTGTTGTGGCATTGTTCCCTGTCCGTGAACTCCATCTTTATAAGCGCGTTGACAATGGCTGCGGCCACCGTGCTGCCGCCCTTGTGACCACGGTTGGTGATGTACGGCACCCCGTTGTCCAGGGAGGCCAGGTACTCCTTTGACTCCTTGGCGTTCACGAATCCGACCGGGATGCCTACCACGAGCGCTGGTCTCAGGTTGTCGCGCCTGATCATGTCCACCAGAGTGATGAGTGCCGTGGGTGCGTTGCCTACCACCACGATGTTGCCGTCGAGTTCGCGTCCGATGCTCCTTATGCCGCAGGCCGCCCTGGTCAACCCGAGCGAACGGGCCCTCTCTGCAACCCCGGGCTCGTTCAACACGCACCTGACAACGTGACCGAACCTCTTGTTGATGCCAGCCTGGACCATGGTGACATCGGTAAAGACGGTCCTCTTTTCACGTACCGCCTTGCGCCCCTCGGATACGGCGTCCCTGTGGAAGACCATGTTTCTTGCGAAGTCGAAGTCCCCGGTTGTGTGGACGACCCTCTTTACGATCGGCTTCTCTTCAACCGGGAGGTCCGCACCGTCCAGGCAACTCTCGATTATATCCATGCTCCTGTCCTCGATCTCCGACGGATCGACCCGGGTGAACTCGAACTCTCCGGCCGCCTCCTCGTAAAGCATCTCCTGGACGAGGTCGAAGACCTGGGGATGCATGCCCAGGGGCTCCATCATCCTGACGCTCACATCCCTATCTAGAGTATCTATGGCCGCCTCTATGATGCCCGGGACGTCCTTCGAGTAGTGCATGCCCTTGAAGAGGAAGAAAGGAAAGGCCACGAGCTCGTCCGCACCCTTCTCAACGAGCGTCCTTATGCCGTCCTCTATGGAAGGTTTTGCAAGCTCCATGAAGGCCGCCTCGAACATCGAACTCTGGAAGTATCCCCTCAACCTCCTGACCAGCTCGAAAACACGCCGGTTGGCCTCCTCCTTCCTGCTGCCGTGGGCTATTACAAGGAATCCTTTTCTCTTTCCGTTATCCATGAAGCCTTTCTCAGACACCGGCCTCGTTCGATCCCCTTACGGTCCGGGCCGTGCTTGAGCACGCACGGCAAAGATGGCGCTTAAGGCCGCAGGGAACACACGCCGTGCATTTTGAAGCCCCCTCAGTGGACTCGGGGAATCTTCAGATGTAAGGAAGTTTGTATTATATTCGCTCGCGCGCGATGAATGCTCAAAGGATTGGTGGTCAAAACACGTTACAAGCCGCCGGGGCGCCGGTGAAACAAAAAAAACCGTCCTCGAGTCCGGACGGTTGTATGAAAAGGTCCTTCCATTTCTCAACCCTCGAAGAAATGTTGAAGTCATGACGTGCCCGGCAGTTCTCCTGGCTCCCGGATCATTCTACTTGCCGCACCTTCCCGGAAACCGTCCCAGCCGGTCCTCCAGTGGTGATCCGCGGCTTTCGTCCCCGGTAACAGTGGCGAGTCCGCTCCCGATTTTCACGGGATTCCCTTTTAATCCCCCTTGGGGAACCAAGGCACCGTATTCTGTTTTGACACAGACTAACACAGGATGTTCACGGGTGTCAAGCCAATCCGAGACACCCAAATCCCGATATAGAAATTGGGGACACCTTGCTGTATGGGGTTCGGGGCGTTTTTTTCGGCGCTGGTGAGGCCACAGACTGAAAACCTCTGCCCGAAAGGCGCCCGACGCT
>WGEY01000084.1 GCA_015492495.1 Deltaproteobacteria bacterium
ACGAACAAGCGCTTTCGAGGGTTACCTGAAACGGAGACCATCTCAAGGCTTAACGGACCGGAAGGCTCAGGTGTGGAGGTGTCTTTAAAACCGCCTCTTCTCCCTGACCCCGGCCATGTGGAGCCGAAACTTTTATTGCTTTTGCAAAGAAGCGCCATGAAAATACCTCGCCAGGCAACTTCTGAAGACCTTCTCCTATATTTTTGAGCATTCACGCATAATTTGGGTTGAAGATTCATCGCGGGCGCCGATTCGCCGTCTGACATCGACAGGAACTGCTTCCCGCTGCCTTCCGCCGGGAGCTGCAACAGAGACGGTTCAGCAACCCTAAGGGGGTAAGCTTTATGAGACGGAAGACGATTATATCGGCGGCGGCCTTGCCGTAATAGGGCTGTTGAGAAAAAGGAGAAGGATGTAAAAGGGCGCAACAGGCGTCTGCCTGGCGCGCGGCCTCTATGACCGGTGAAGAGTGGCCTATAGGGCGTTACTTCATGCCTGCCCCTAGTTGGGGCCTGGTAAGCCTGGCTGGATCAAAGAGTGCGTCGAGCTCCTCTTCAGTGAATATTCCGGTCATCGAAATGAGCTCGCGTATGGTAAGCCCTTCTGCCTCTGCCTTCGCGGCCAGTGCGGCTGTCTCTTCATGCCCCAGGGCCGGGCTCAGTACGGTGGCAAGCCCTACGGACCTTTCAAAGTACTCCCTGCACCGTCTGCGATCCGCCCTAATCCCCTTTATGCACCGCTCGGTGAAGGCCCTTACGGCGTTGGTGAGTATCTTCACCGAATGCAGGATGTTGTGGTTTATCACCGGCATCATGGGGTTCAGCTCGAGCTGTCCGGCCTGTGAGGCCATTGTAACCGTGTGGTCCGCCCCCATGACCTGAAAACAGACCATGTTGAGCATCTCCGCCATGACAGGGTTTACCTTGCCTGGCATTATGGAAGAGCCCGGTTGCACCGGCGGCAGCCTTATCTCCGAAAGGCCGGTGCGCGGGCCTGAGCTCAGGAGCCTAAGGTCGTTTGCTATGCGCGTAAGCTCCACAGACAGGGTCTTCAACGCCCCTGAAAAGGATACGAATGCCGCCATGCTGCTGGTAGCCTCCACCATGTCCGGGGCCGGCTTCAGCCCCCTGATGCCGGAGAGCCTTCGCAGGGCCCTTATCATCATCTTCGTGTAGCGTGGATGCGTGTTTACCCCGGTGCCTGCCGCGGTGCCGCCTATGCCGAGGAGCTTGAGCCCTTCGCACTCCCTCTGGATGCGCAGCCTGCACCCCTTCACGCTCTCGGCGTATGCTGAAAACTCCTGGCCGAGCATTATGGGAACCGCATCCCGGAGGTGCGTTCTTGCCGACTTTACGACGCCTCCGAAGGAACGGGCCTTGCGTCTCAGTCCGACCTCGAGACGCCTGAGCGAGGCGATAAGACAGCCGCTCATCCTTACGGCCGCAAGCCTCATGGCCGTCGGTACGGTGTCGTTGGTCGACTGGGACATGTTTACATGGTCGTTGGGGTGGAGCACCGAGTAGTCCCCCTTTGTCCCGCCGAGGAGCTCAATGGCCCTGTTCGCTATCACCTCGTTGGCGTTCATGTTGTGGGACGTGCCTGCACCGGCCTGGTACACGTCGACCACGAACTCCCCGTGGAATTTACCCTCTATCACCTCGTCGGCGGCCCTTATTATCGCGCGGCCCCTTCTTTTGTCGAGCAGGCCCAGCTCGGTATTGACCTCGGCTGCGGCACGCTTTACCACGGCCGTGGCCCATATGAACTCTCCGACCGGCATTATGCCGCTTACGGGAAAGTTCTCCACGGCCCTCTGCGTCTGTATGCCGTAGTATGCGTCTGCAGGGAGGTCCTTTGTGCCGAGCGCGTCCCTTTCGATCCTTGATTTCCTTGTTTTCTTGGACTCTGTCATAACGCCGTAGAGCCTTTCGGCTGGATCAGCCCTTTATCATCTTTCTGTCTGGCGCAAGGGGGATACCCATTACGATGTGTCCTTTGAGGGTGTCCCGGACCTCTCCTTCCACGAGGATCTGGACGGTATCTATCTCTTCGAAGTTGAGTGCGAGGGTGTTGACTATGGAGTATATGGTCTGAAGCTCCGCCGATGAGCCGCCCGAGTGGTTCCGGACGATCTCCTTGCTCAGGTTGACGTAGGCTGTGTTGCCTTGCACCTCTAAGGAGAGTAACTTGGTGCCGCTGGGTATCGTAGCAGCAAGTGAAGACCCCCTGCGCGGCCCCTTTATGAGCGCCTCGACGGCCTGGCCGAGTTCGCCCTCAAGGGACGACCTCCTGATGGAGCGCCTCTCGGCCGCAAGCGCCTTTCCTACTTCGTTGCTGAAGTACAGTTGTATCTCCCGGGTGGGCGTCTCCTCCACGCCGGGCTTGAAGAGCCTGTCACCTACAAGGAGCATGAACACGACACCCGCCGCAAAGGTGACTGCGGCTGCGATGATCAGCGACCACGGAAAGGTGCCTTTCCCGCCCTTTTTCGAACGTCCTGACTTCTTCGCCGTCCTTGTCTTTCCTGCCTTCTTGGTCACCTTCAGCTTCCCACCCTGACCAGCTCTGCATCCATGGGGCCGTCGTCCAGAAACCTTCTTCCAACGGTTGTAAACCTCTCCGGGGAGTCTGTGACAAAGAATCTCCGTGTGCCCGGCCGACCCCTTGCACTAAGAAGGCCTTCTTCTTCGAGCACCCTTCTTGCCTCCGCCGCCGTGGCCGTGGCAGAGTCTATGAGCTTCACCTCCTCTCCCATCACGCCGTGTATGGTGCGCTCGAGAAGCGGGTAATGCGTGCACCCGAGAAGAACTACGTCAACGGCCTCGTCCTTGAGCCTATTAAGATATATTTCTGCCGCGAGCCTGGCCACTTCATTCTCCGTCCAGCCCTCCTCGGCAAGCGGTACGAAAAGCGGGCAGGCCCTTGTAAATACTACCACCTTGGGGTCGATCTCCTTTATGGCATCGAAGTAGGCGCCGCTTTTTATCGTGCCTTCGGTTCCTATGACACCTATCCTTTTGGCCCGGCTTGCCTCGACGGCCGCCCTGGCCCCTGGTTCTATGACCCCGATGACAGGCAGATCGAGCCTTGAGCGCAGTTCACCTATGGCGTACGCCGATGCGGTGTTGCAGGCTACGACAAGCAGTTTTACGCCGTGTTTTTTGAGGAGGAATTCTGCATTTTCAACGGAATAGCCGGTGACCGTTCCAGCGGATTTGGTCCCGTAGGGCACGCGCGCCGTATCTCCGAGGTAGATGGTATCCTCGCAAGGCAGGGCGTGTATGAGTTCCTTGAGTACGGTGAGCCCGCCTATGCCGGAGTCGAATATACCGATAGGTCTTTCGTCCATTGGTCATTTAAAAGTCTATGTGACAGGCGGGTTGTTGTCAACGAAAAATTGTGTTATCTGGTATAATAGAATCAAAGCGCAATCTGCCTTCTTGGGCAGGATGCACGAAGCCTATTGGCAGGGGATTGTCGGGTCATACTTCCGTTAGTTGTTATGCCTCATGCGACCTGTTGCTCACGGAGTCGTAGAGCGTATCCATCGGCAGGGTGACTCCGTTCGAAGGCGCTTGGCCATATCCATCCTAGGCATGAGCCGGACCGAGCGAAGTCCGGTAAGCCTTCAAGGTCTCCGTGATCGATCACCGGTGCCTTGGACCTGTAACAACACCAGGGAGAGCTTGCATGGACAGGGAAAGATACTTGCAGGAGCTCGAAGACGAGCACAGGGAAATAGAACGGCTCTTCGGAGACCTCAAGGGAGTGCTGGAGGGCGGGGATGTCGAGGATATGAAGGCCCTCAGGGAGACCTTGATCAGCCTTCGGGCGCTTCTTATCGACCATGTCCGTAATGAGGATGATGTCTTCTACAGTGACCTGAGAAGGCATGCCGTCCTGATGGAGCAGGACGCCCTGATCCCGGCGCTCGACCTGTACATGGATACCATGCACAGGATAACCAGAGAGGCGATAGAGTTCTTTGACAAGCACATAACCGATGATCATCTCGTCCTGGAAGATGTCGAGATGTTCATAGAAGGTCTCAGGACCCTGAGGGACGAGATATTCAAGAGGATAAAGAGCGAGGAGAGGAGCCTCTTTTACATCTACAGGGCGTACTTCCTGGACCATACCGTGGTCTTTGAGAGTTAAAGTGCATGTCGAGCGCACGCCGCCGTCCCGGCACAGGCAGGCACTCCCCGAAGCGGGCTTTGGGGCAGCGAGGATATAAAAGTTATCTTCAGGAAGATTTTCCGCGGTCTGCCGCTGAGCTTTGATCGATATGGAAAACACGGAGATAGCCCGAATATTCACCGAGATAGCCGACCTTCTCGAGATAAGGGGCGAAAATCCTTTCAGGGTGAGGTCCTACCGTAACGCCGGCCTCATAATAGAGGGCCTTCCCGTCAGCCTCGAGTCGATAGTTGAAAGGGACGAGGCAAGCCTTGAAGATATCCCGGGTATCGGAAAGAGCATACATGAGAAGATAGTGGAGATACTGAAGACCGGCAAGTGCCGTTTCCACCAGGAACTTCTCAAGGAGGTGTCTCCCGGGCTTCTCGAGGTGTTGAAGATCTCGGGGATAGGCCCTAAGAAGGTGAAGCTTTTGGCCGACCGGCTCGGCATAAGGTCTGTGGACGACCTTGAGAAGGCCGCAAGAGAACACAGGCTCCACGAACTTCCCGGCATGGGAGAGAGGTCCGAGCAGAAGATACTCAAGGCCGTGGAAGGTTACAAGACGCTGAGGATCGCATCACGCAGGTTCAGGCTGTCCGTGGCCTACCCGTATGCAAGGAACTACGTGGAATATCTGAGAGCTGTCCCGGGCATAATAGATATAGAGATAGCCGGTAGTCTGAGGAGATGGAAGGACACCATAGGCGATGTGGACATACTCGTTACCTGCAGGAAGGGCGCGTATGTGATGAAACGTTTCATCGAGTATCCCGATGTACGCGAGGTGGTCGCGAGGGGGGAGACCAAGTCCACGGTCATACTGAAGGTCGGGCTCCAGGTGGATCTGAGGGTACTCGAGAAAAAGAGCTTCGGCGCCGCACTCCAGTACTTCACCGGCTCAAAGTCCCACAACATAGCCGTGAGGGACAGGGCCAGGCGCATGGGGCTCAAGGTGAGCGAATACGGGGTCTTCGATGAAAGGACCGGACGAAGGGTTGCGGGTGAGAAGGAAGAGGATGTCTACAGGGCTGTTGGGCTTGAGTGGATGGCACCGGAGCTTAGGGAGAACCGCGGCGAGATAGAGGCCGCTGAAAGCGGCAGGCTACCGGTCCTCGTTGAAGAGAGGGACATTAAGGGCGACCTCCATGTACACACAACAGAGAGTGACGGTGCCAATACGCTTGAGGAGATGGTCGAGGCGGCTATTGAGAGGGGGTATGAGTACATCGCCGTAACCGACCATTCGAAGGCCGTAGGCATAGCCCACGGACTTGACGAGAAGAGGCTTCTCAAACAGATAGAGGATATTGAGAGGCTCAATGAAAGGCTCAAGGACAGCGGCAAGCGGTTCAGGGTGCTGAAAGGGACCGAGGTGGATATCAGGGCGGACGGCACTCTGGACTTAAGCCCCGACATACTCAAAAGACTCGACTGCGTGGTTGCGGCCGTGCATTCGGGGTTCAACATGACAGGGAAGAAGATGACCGAGAGGATAGTAAAGGCCCTCGGCACAGGCCTTGTAAACATCCTCGCACACCCCACCGGCAGGCTCATAGGCACGAGGGAGCCCTACGAGGTGGACATGGAAAAGGTCATGTCAGCGGCCAAGAAGTACGGTGTATTCATGGAGCTGAACTCCTATCCAGAAAGGCTCGACCTGAACGACTCGTATTGCATGCTCGCAAGGGACAAGGGTATCCTTGTATCGATAGCAACTGATTCGCACGGAAGCCTCCACCTCGACCACGTGATCTACGGCATACACACCGCAAGGCGCGGATGGCTCGAAAAAAAGGATGTTCTCAACACAAGGTCCCTGTCTGAGTTGCTGAAGCTCCTCAGAAGGAGCTGACCTTGTCTCGACCCGCAGGAATGTTAACACGGCGCACAAACATTACGTTGCAACCCGTCGATCTTGTTCGGCATTTGATGTATCGTTGTTTTCGTGTGGCCGCAGACGTCTGGTGAGGCCTGCATGGTATGCGTGTGCAGAAAAGATCAGGCTGTAGCCTTGTTGGGCCCCTGCGAGGGTTTTACGAGTTCGGCCTTGACCTTGGCTATCCTGAACCTTTCCATGTCGACGACGGTGAACCTGTAGCCCCTGTGCAGAACAAACTCCCCGCCCCTCGGTATCCGCTGCAGCTTTGCGAGCATGAAGCCGGCCATGGTGTTGTATTCCTTGCGCTCCTCCTCGTCGAAGGGAAGTCCTGCGTCGGATAGGTCCCACAGAGAGGCCGAACCATCGATTATCATGGTCCCGTCCTTGAGCCTTTCTATGAGCCCGCCCTTTTCAACATCGTATTCGTCCTCTATCTCCCCGACTATCTCCTCGAGGATGTCCTCGATCGTCACAAGCCCGTCAACGTCCCCTTGCTCATCGACCACGATGGCTATGTGGGTCTTTTTGCGCTGCATTTCCCTCAGCAGCCTGCTGATCATGATCGAGTTGGGCACGAAGTAGGGGGGGCGCACGAGCTCCTTTATTACGACGGGCCTTCCCTGCTCAATGGCCTTGAAGACGTCCTTGTTGAAGAGTACCCCAACTATCTGGTTCAGGTTGCCCTTGTAGACCGGATACCTTGAAAATCCGGCATCGGCCATGAACTTCAGGACATCATCGGGAGGTGTATCCATCTCGATTGCGCTGAACTTGGGTTTGGGCACCATGATCTCCTTTACGGAGGTGTCTGCAAACTCGAATACCCCGTGCAGGAGCGCTGCCTCCGTCTCCTCTATCACACCCTTTGCACGGCCTTCCTTGATGAAGTACTTTATCTCCTCGCGGGGAAGGAAGACCTCCCTGGGAGCGCCCTTTATGCCGAGGACCTTGAGCACGAAGTTGGTCGAGGCCGTGAGGACCCTTACCAGGACCCCTGTCAATCTCGAAAGTATGTCGATGGGCCTTGCCGCGAAGCAGGCGATCCGCTCGGAGTATCTGAGCGCAAGGGACTTCGGCACGAGCTCGCCGATGACCAGTATGGTATAGGATATTATGACCACGGCGGTGCCCATGGCCAGCAGTTCGGCCGCGTCACGCACCGGCCCGGAGGATATGGAGATGAAGAGGGGTTCTATGAACTGAATGGCCACCGCACCGCCTATCACCGAGGCGAGGGTGCTCACGACAGTTACCCCTACCTGGATGGTGGCCAGGAAGCGCTCGGGCTCGCTCTTCATCCTGGATACGATCCTTGCGGACTCGTTGCCCTCCTTGGCGAGCCTGTCTATTGTACTCCTTTTGGAGGAGATTATGGCGATCTCTGCGGTTGAGAAGAAACCGTTTATTAGTATTAAAATGAAGATAATTACAGCTTCGGCGATAAGGCCTTCTATTGTCACTCATCCTCCCTCGGCAAACAATCCCGGGTTTGCCGTATGATGAAAATACATTGCAAGCGCCCGTCCGCCGTCCCTGTACGGACATGCGGTGCCTACTGCGGGAGCTTAGCTTTGATCGAATTATAGCATAAAAACAGCCACTTTTACAACATTACCAGGTTCGGGGCTCTGGCGGGGAAACGGCCGGCGTGGAGGAATGACCTGGATCGCATGGTCCCGGCTGTTCAGCATGTAAGGTGCAGTGCGGCGGCTGTCCTGCGTGAGGACGAGATCTCGTTGAAGGTGTTGCAGGCATCCTCTGTCTTCTGGATTATCACCTCAATTCCCATGGATTCAAGTTTCTCCTGCACACAGGCATCCACTCTCATCATCCCGGAGGCCCCGGTGCCGACCACCAGGACCTCCGGATGTTCTTCGATAACCGGCTTCAGGTCCTCTACCGTCAGAAGATGCCCCTCTTTTCTCCACCAGCTGTCAAGGATTCCCGAGGGCAGGATTATGAGGTCAGCGGTATAGACCTTTCCATCGACCTCTATCCTGCCGAAGCTGTAGGAGTCTATTGTCATCTTCTCTGTTCTCCTGCATCAGGCGCAGCGGTGCGGTTACAGGCCGAAGGCCGCCTTGCCGGCAAAGCGTGCCGTGTCGCCGAGCTCCTCTTCTATCCTCAGGAGCTGGTTGTACTTTGCGGTCCTATCGGTGCGGGAGGCCGACCCGGTCTTTATCTGACCCGAGTTCGTCGCCACACTCACATCCGCTATTGTCACATCCTCGGTCTCGCCGCTCCGGTGTGATATTACGGCCGTATAACCGGCCCTGTGCGCCGTCTCTACCGCGTCCAGGGTCTCCGAGAGCGTCCCTATCTGGTTCAGCTTCACGAGGATGGAGTTCGCAACGCCCTGTTCGATGCCCCTTTCGAGCCTCTTGACGTTCGTAACAAAGAGATCGTCCCCCACAAGTTGCACCTTCCCGCCGAGCCTCTCGGTCAGGTGCCTCCAGCCCTCCCAGTCTTCCTCGTCGAGGCCGTCCTCGATGGATATGACCGGGTAGTCGTTCGCAATGCCTTCGAGGTATTCGACCATCTTGGCGCTCGAAAGCCTTTTGCCTTCGATCGTGTATTTGCCCTTGTCGTGGAGCTCGCTCGAGGCCACATCGAGCGCTATGAAGGCGTCGCGTCCTTCCCTGTACCCTGCCTTGCGGATCGCCTGGATTATGATCTCTATGGCCTCCCTGTTCGATCCGAGATCCGGGGCGAAACCGCCCTCGTCACCCACGGCGGTGTTGAGCCCCTTTGACTTGAGTATGGACCTGAGGGAGTGAAAAACCTCTGCGCCCATCCTGAGGCTGTCGGCGAATGTCGGAGCGCCGGCCGGCACCACCATGAACTCCTGTATGTCGAGGTTGTTGTCAGCGTGGGCCCCGCCGTTTATTATGTTCATAAGCGGCACCGGCAGCGTCCTTGCGTTGGTCCCGCCTATGTAGTTGTAAAGAGGCTGCATGCTGGCCTCGGCCGCGGCCTTTGCAACGGCGAGCGAGACCCCCAGTACGGCGTTGGCGCCGAGCCTTTTCTTGTTCTCCGTCCCGTCGAGCGCGATGAGGAGCTCGTCTATGTAGGCCTGGTCCATGCAGTCGAGCCCTATTATCTCGGGGGCTATCTTCTCCTCGACGTTGCGGACCGCCTTCAGCACGCCTTTGCCCATGTATCTTTTCTTGCCGCGATCCCTCAGCTCCACCGCCTCGAACTTCCCGGTGGATGCACCGGACGGTACCGCGGCCCTGCCTGTAAAACCTCCTTCGGTGATGACCTCGACCTCTACCGTGGGGTTGCCGCGCGAGTCGAGTATCTCCCTTGCAAGAACGTCTACTATAGCTGTCATTGGTCCTCCTTGGGCTATCCGTGATTTGTCTTATTATACTTTCGGACCGGAAAAAAGCAAGGGCTAAAACCGCGCTACAAGCCTCGGTGGAGCGTGCTCCTCTGCACAATCGGCTTGCATAAGGCATGCTTAGGGGATATCATTGACTATGGGAGCGGACCGGCGGATTCCGGTTCGGACGGTCGGGCACCGTCGGTCGATTCGCCTGTAGCGGCGAGTGCAGGCTCCGCCTCTTGGCGATACCGGCCGGTTGTGGCTTTTCGCGTTCCGGGTTTTCTTGTTTTGGACCGTGAGATTGAAGAATATCTTGAAGAAAAGCGCCATCTTGTCGATAAGTAGATATGACCGTTTGCAACCTGTTCATCCTGGAGATGCTCTTCTTTTACACTTATCTGACCAAGGTCTTCTTTTGCTTTGACTTTTCGTATCGGGCTGATTGACAAGCCATGACATCGATCACCCTTTTCAGCGCCTTTGGCGGTATTATGCTGCTCCTTTACGGCATGCGGCTCGTTGGCGAGGGGCTGCAGAAGGCCGCGGGGGCGAGGCTGAGGGGTTTTCTGCTCGCTGCCACGAGTAACAGGGTGAAGGGCGTCGTCGTCGGTGCCGTCACCACCGCCATACTGCAGAGTTCGAGCGCCGCTACCGTGATGCTCGTCGGCTTTGTCGGCTCAGGGCTCCTCGGGCTTTCCCGCACCATGGGTATAATCCTCGGTGCGGACATCGGCACCACGCTCACCGTACAGATAATAGCGCTCAAGGTATATGATTATGCGATAGTCATAGTGGGGCTCGGCATACTGCTGAGGTTCGTGGCAAAGAGCGGTACGGTACGGGATTCGGGCCTTGCGGTCCTTGGGTTCGGCTTCGTCTTCCTCGCCCTCAAGATACTCATCAATACCTTTTCCCCGCTCACCGGGGAGTCGTTCCTCGGTGAGGCGCTTCTGAGTTTGAGCGGCGACCCGCTCGCCGGTATAATCATCGCCACGCTCGTGACAGCGCTCTTGCAGTCGAGTGCAGCGACCCTCGGGCTTGCGATAACCGCCGCGCACTCCGGGCTTCTGACGCTCGATTCGGCCATGCCCATAGTGCTCGGCGCAAACATCGGCACCTGCGTGAGCGCGGTGATATCGAGCATGGGGGCGCCTGTGGACGCCAAGAGGGTGGCCCTTGCACACGTGCTCTTCAAGGTCATAGGGGTGGTGATCGTGCTCCCGTTCATGGGTGCCTTTACCGGTATCGTGAACCTCGCCGGAGGGGAGCTCGCACGCCAGGTCGCGAACGCGCACACATTCTTCAACATAGCCATAGCCGTCATCTTCCTGCCCTTCACGGGGCCGTTTACAAGGCTTGTACAGTACCTTATACCCGAGAGGCTGGAGCCCAAGGGGTTCGGTCCGAGGTACCTCGACCCGTTGGTGCTCACAACCCCGTCCCTTGCGCTGGGACAGGCCACGAGGGAGGCGTTGAGGCTTGCGGACATCGTGCAGGACATGCTTGCCGACTCGATATGGGTCTTCAAGAGAAATGACAGGGCGCTGCTTGAGAGGATAGAGGAGAGGGACAACGACGTGGACCTCCTGGACAGGGAGATAAAACTGTATCTTACTAAGCTTTCAAGGGAAAGCCTTACCGAGGAGCAGGCGCGAAGGGAGATTGAGATAATCACCTTCACCAACAACATGGAAAACATAGGCGATGTCATAGACAAGAACCTCATGGAGCTTGCCGCAAAGAAGATAAGCGGGCACTTCCTCTTTTCCGAGCAGGGGATGAAGGAGATAGAGGAGCTGCACGCAAAGGTCGTGGAGAACTTTGCGGTCGGTGTGGCGACGTTTGCGAGCAGCGACACGGAGCTTGCCAGAAGGCTCCTAAACAACAAGGTGAAGATCGCCGAGATGGAAAGGAGGATGCGCGAGGCCCACATAGACAGGCTTCACAGGGGGCTTAAGGAGTCCATAGAGACAAGCTCCATACACCTTGATGTGCTTACGAACCTTAAGAGGATCAATTCGTACATCTGCAACATAGCGTTTTCCGTTCTCGATAGGGAGCGCAAGGCATAGGTGGTGTTTTGTCGCCGGCATCGAACGCCGGCGGCTCTCACCGCGTATTTACGGAGGAATGTCGTTATGAGAGAGTTTGATGTGGTAGTCATAGGTTCCGGGCCGGGCGGGGAGAAGGCGGCTGTGCAGGCATCAAAGCTCGGCAAAAGCATTGCCGTAATCGAGCGTGACCCGCTTATAGGAGGCGCCGGACTCCATACCGGCACCCTGCCGAGCAAGACGCTGAGGGAGACGGCGTTGTTTCTTGCGGGGTTCAGGCAGCGCGCGGTCTTCGGCTTCCAGTGCACCCTCGGAAGGGACGTCACGCTCGGTGAGCTCATGTACAGGAAGACGGAGGTCATAAGGCGACAGATGGAGGTTATAATAGACCATTTTTCGAGGAACAACATCGAGATCATCTACGGCGAGGCCTCATTTTTGGATGAGCGCACCCTGCTCGTGACAAGGCCCGAAGGTACGGCCGAGAAGGTCAGGGGAAAGGTAATAGTCATCGCCACAGGCACAAGCCCAGCAAGGCCCGACGGGGTGCCCTTTGACAGCGAGCACATATACGACAGCGATACCATCCTTGAATTAGACAGGCTTCCCCGGAGGTTGACGATCGTGGGCGGCGGCGTTATCGGTTGCGAATACGCATGCGTCTTCTCATGCCTCGGTGTGAAGGTGACGCTCATAGACAGGAGGCCTGCGCTTTTGACCTTCGCCGACAGGGAGGTGGTCGAAGGGCTTATGTACTGGATGAGGCACAGCGGCATAACGCTCAGGCTCGGCGAGGAGGTCGTTCGTATCGATGTGGAACGGCCGGGCAGGGTGGTGACGGAGCTCGCAAGCGGCAAGACCGTCGTCTCCGAGAAGCTCCTCTATACCATGGGAAGGACCGGCAACACCGGTGCGTTGAACCTCGGTGTGCTCGGGGTCGAGCCCGATGCCAGGGGGCTTCTCAAGGTGAACGGAAACTACCAGACTCGCATTCCGCACATATACGCCGTGGGCGATGTCATTGGTTTCCCTTCCCTTGCCTCGACGTCGCGGGAGCAGGGGCGTCGTGCGGTATGCCATGCATTTGAGACCGAGGCGGTCACGTACGGGATGCCGTTCATCCTTCCCTTCGGAATATACACCATTCCGGAGATATCAATGATCGGCAAGACCGAACAGGAGCTCACCGAACAGGGCGTCCCTTACGAGACCGGCACAACCAGCTTCCAGGAGGTCGCCAGGGGGCAGATCTCCGGCGACATCTACGGGATGCTCAAGATCCTCTTTCACAGGGACACGAAGGCGCTTTTGGGGGTGCACATCCTGGGAGAGAGGGCCTCGGAGCTGATACACATAGGGCAGGCGGTCATGAGCCACGGCGGTACCCTGGACTACTTCAAGGATGTTGTGTTCAACTATCCCACGCTGACCGATGCGTACAAACAGGCCGCATTGAACGGTCTGAACAGGCTTTGATAGATGAGGAGAGGCGAAAAAAAGGTGCTCGTACTCGGCGTCGGTAACGTGCTCCTTTCGGATGAAGGGCTCGGTGTTAAGGCGCTTGAGTTTCTTAAGCGTGACTACGCAATACCGCGTTCCGTATCCCTTGTAGACGGCGGTACAGGCGGGCTTGCCTTGCTTTCCGTCATAACGGGCCATGATTCGCTCGTAATAATGGACGCGGTGAGGTCCGGGAGCGCGCCTGGCACGGTCGTGAGGCTCGCTGGCGCGGACCAGGTCCGCTCCGGCGGCTACAGGGTGTCGAGCCTGCACGAGCTCGGAATCGAGGAGCTTCTCCAGGCATCGGCCCTCGAGGGTTGCAACCCGGAGATCGTAATAATCGGCATGGAGCCTGAGGACACATCGGCCGGGCTCGAGCTCTCGCCGCGGGTGCGGAGGGGGCTCCCGCTTATGGCCGGGATGGTTGCAGAAGAGCTCCGCCGGCTCGGTGTCAAGGTAAAGAGAAGGTGCATCGAAGATGAAGACAACGGCCAAGAGAAGGGTTAGGATCACCATAAGAGGGGTGGTGCAGGGCGTGGGGTTCCGTCCGTTCATCTACACCCTTGCGAACAGGTACGGGCTCAAGGGGTTCTGTCTTAACGACCCGGGCGGCGTCACCATAGAGGTGGAAGGGGAGTGGATAGAGAGGTTCATCGATGATCTAAGAAAGAACGCCCCGCCGCTCGCCCGTATAGACTCTCTCGATGTCGAAGAGCTTCCGTACGTCTCGTACATGGACTTTACGATAAGGGAGAGCCACGGCGGGGGGATACTGTCGCCGTTCATACCCCCTGATACCGCAACCTGCGAGGACTGCCTGAGGGAGCTCCGGGACCCCTCGGACAGGCGCTACAGGTACCCCTTCATAAACTGCACAAACTGCGGCCCGCGTTACTCCATAATACGCGCAATACCTTACGACAGGCCGAATACCACTATGTCCGAGTTCAGGATGTGCCCGGCATGTGAGCGCGAATACAACGATCCCACGGACCGCCGTTTTCACGCCCAGCCCAATGCGTGTGCCGACTGCGGCCCCACCGTCATGCTTACAGGGACAGCGGATGGCGGGGACCTGACCGGTGAGCGGGCGATTGAACGTACGAGGGAGCTCCTCAGGGAAGGGGCCATAGTAGCCATAAAGGGGCTCGGCGGCTTCCATCTTGCCTGTGACGCAACTAACAGCGAGGCCGTGGAGAGGTTGAGGGAGAGAAAAAGGGGCTCCGGCAAGCCCTTCGCCGTCATGGCGCCGGATGCAAGGACCGTCGAGGTCTTCGCGGTGGTCGGGGATGCTGAAAGGAGGCTTCTCGAGGGCAGGGTGAGGCCGATCGTCATCCTCGACAAACGTTCGCCGAATCCGCTTTGCAGTGAGGTCTCTCCGTGCACAGCGACATTCGGCGTGATGCTGCCTTACACGCCCCTGCATCACCTCATACTCGAAGGCTTTACGGCCCTTGTAATGACGAGCGGCAACGTATCGGAGGAACCGATCGTTGTGTCGAACCATGAGGCCACAGAAAGGCTCAAGGGGATGGCGGACTGCTTCCTCGTCCATGACAGGGAGATACACATGAGGGTGGATGACTCGATAGTAAGGGTTACAGGGGACGGGGAAAGGGACGTGAAGGTCATGGTGAGAAGGGGCAGGGGATATACCCCCGGGGTGGTGGACATAGGCGAAGAGATGGATGAAATACTGGCCTGCGGCGCAGAGCTCAAGGGGAGCTTCGTGCTCACAAAGGGCCGGTATGCGGTCCTCAGCCAGCACATCGGGGACCTCACCGGCCACGATGCCCTTGAATTCTTCAGGGAAACACTCCATAATCTTAAAAATACGTTCAGGATCACCCCCAACGCCCTGGCCCATGACCTGCACCCGGACTATCTGTCCACCGGGTTCGCCGAAGAGTATGCCAAAGAGGCGGGCATCATGGACAACCGCGTTGTAGGCGTACAGCACCACCATGCCCATATCGTGAGCGTGATGGCCGAGCACGGGCTCGATGACCTGCTCATCGGCGTTGCATTCGACGGCACGGGCTACGGTGCGGACGGATGCGTATGGGGAGGGGAGTTCATGGTCGCCCGCAGGAGGGACTTTTGCCGCAGGGCGCATATAGGGTACGTACCCATGCCCGGGGGTGACAAGGCCGTCAAGGAACCGTGGCGCATGGCGGTGAGCCACCTCTTCAACGCCTACGGCCGTGACTTCGCAGACAGGGTTCCGTTCTTCGCCGAAAAGTTCGGCCATGACAGGATATCCATAATACAGAGGATGATGCTGGAGAGGGTGAACAGCCCTCTTACATCGAGCGTAGGACGACTTTTCGATGCGATCTCCTCGCTTGTCGGCATATGCGATACAGCGACCTTCGAGGCAGAGGCGGCCATACGGCTTGAAAAGGCCGCACTCGATGCCTTGGCCGCCCCGGAGGCGAGCGGTGTCTATCCGTTCGACATCAACGAGCCGGCCATGATGCAGGTGGACACGACCCCACTCGTCAGGGCCGTTGTGGACGATATACTCAAGGGGGTATCACCGGGGGTTGTTGCCGCAAAGTTTCACAACACCATGGCCTTGGTAATCGTAGAGATCTCGAGGAGGCTCAGGGAGGAGAGCGGCCTTGACAGGGTGGTGCTGAGCGGAGGGGTCTTTCAGAACACGCTGCTTCTCAAAAAGACCCTCGATTGGCTGAAAAGGGAGGGGTTCAGGGTCTGGCACAACGAGACCGTTCCCATAAACGACGGCGGGGTCACGCTCGGACAGGCGGTCGTGGCATGGGAGAGGCTCAAGATACTCAAGGTCATAGAAATATAATGTTATATGTTGGGTTTGTATGATTAACCGGTTGATATGGGAGAGTTTTTTATGTGTCTTGGTGTTCCAGGAGAGGTCGTTGAGATGGACGGTGATACGGTCCTGGTTGATGTCGGTGGCACGAGAAGGCGCGCAAGCCTCATGCTCCTCGACGCCGAGGGTGTGGAGCTTACGCCAGGCGATTACGTCATAGTACATGCTGGTTTCGCCATCCAGAAGGTCGACGAGCAGGCGGCCCTGGAGACGCTGAGGCTCATGAAGGATATCTCGTAAGGTAGTTGGATGTCCAGGGGGCGGTGTTGAGCAGTACGATCCGTTATATCGACGAGTTCAGGCGGAAGGGGCCGGCAAGGGCCATGCTCCGGAGGATAGAGGATGTGGCGCCACGGGAATGTGTCTCGATAATGGAGATCTGCGGCACCCATACCCACTCCATATCGAAGTACGGTATAAGGGGGGCAGTGCCTACGGGCATAAGGCTCCTTTCAGGGCCCGGATGCCCGGTGTGCGTGACGGCCCAGGCCGACATAAACAGGATAGTGGAGTTCAGCAGGAGGAACCCCTCCGTGGTGATAGCGACATTCGGGGACATGCTGCGTGTGCCCGGCACGTTTTCATCCCTCGAAAAGGAGAGGGCAGAAGGGGCTGATATAAGGGTCGTCTACTCCCCGCTCGATGCGCTCGAGATGGCCCGCAGGGACCCGGCCAAAGAGGTGGTCTTCTACTCAGTGGGCTTCGAGACGACTGCGCCAACGGTGGCCGCTACGGTCATCAAGGCGAGAAGGGAAGGGATCAGGAACTTTTCAGTCCTCTCCCTGCACAAGCTCACACCCCCTGCCATGAAGGCCCTCCTCGACTCAGGGGATGTGAACATAGACGGCTTCATCTGCCCGGGGCATGTTACGACCGTAATAGGCGCAGGCGCCTACGGGTTTATTGCAAAGGACTACGGCGCCCCCTGTGTGGTCGCCGGCTTCGAGCCGCTTGATGCGCTCTACGGTCTTTACATGCTTCTCCTGCAGCTCCGTGACGGGAGGGCGGAGATAGAGATAGAGTATACCAGGGTTGTGACATGGGAAGGCAACAAGAGGGCGCAGGAGGTCATGTACGAGGTCTTCGAGAGGGCCGATTCAAGGTGGCGCGGGCTCGGTGAGATAGCCTGTAGCGGGCTCAGGATACGGGGGGAGTTTTCTCACTTCGATGCCGAAAAGCGGTTTGACATGGGATATGTGGACTGTGACGACGACCAGGCGGGGTGTTCATGCGGCGAGGTCATAAAGGGGCTTGTCGCACCGTCAGAGTGCACTCTCTTTGCAACGGCCTGCACGCCCGAGACCCCGATGGGGCCGTGCATGGTCTCGAGCGAGGGCACATGCGCGGCATATTACAGGTACGAGAGGATTTGAGGTGGGCGAGGCGGGCAGGATACTTTTGGCCCATGGGGCAGGGGGAAGGCTGAGCCACAGGCTCATCGAGCTCTTTGTGGATGCCTTCGACAACCCCATACTTCAGCAGTTGAATGATCAGGCGGTCCTTGATCCGCCGGGCTCGAGGATCGCCTTCACCACGGACTCCTACGTGGTGGATCCCATCTTCTTTCCGGGCGGTGACATAGGCAGGCTCTCGGTGTGCGGCACTGTGAACGATCTCGCGGTGGGCGGGGCAGAGCCGTTGTACATGAGCGCATCCTTCATAATAGAGGAGGGCCTTCCGCTGGACGAGCTCGAAAGGATCGTCCACTCCATGGCCAGGGAGGCCGCTTCATGCGGCGTGAAGATCGTAACAGGGGACACCAAGGTGGTTGAAAGGGGTAAGGGCGACAAGCTCTTCATAAATACTGCCGGGGTAGGTCGCGTAAGGGACGGTATGGAGCTTAGTCCGTCGCGGATAAGGCCCGGAGACGTCGTAATACTTTCCGGTACGGTCGGCGACCACGGGATGGCTGTGTTGACCAAGAGGAAAGGCCTTGAGATCGATATACCGGTCGAGAGCGACTGCGCACCGCTTCATACCCTTGTTGCAGCGATGATTGATGCATCGAGGGGAGGCATAAGGGCCATGCGGGACCCCACGAGAGGGGGGCTTGCGACCATACTGAACGAGCTCTGCGAGTCATCCGGATGCGGCATGCTGATAGAGGAGGAGAGGATACCCGTAAGGAGCGAAGTCAGGGGAGGCTGCGAGCTGTTGGGCCTCGATCCCCTGTACCTTGCAAACGAGGGTAAGCTCGTGGCCGTCGTGGACAGGGATTGTGCAACGGCTGTACTTGAGGCCGCAAGAAAGAACCATCTCGGCAGGGATGCCGCCCTCATAGGCGAGGTCCTTGAAGGGCCCCCAGGCAGGCTCCTTCTCGAGACCTCCGTCGGGAACAGGCGGATACTTGAGAAGCTTTCCGGGGAGCAACTTCCGCGGATCTGTTAGTATTATGAGGATGATTTTTATGACCTCTTGAAGATTTCCAGTATGTCGAAGCTTCGGTGTGCGCGATGGCCTTAACGGCCGCCCGGGCCAGCCTTCCGTACATCCGGCATCCCTCGCTACAGCTCCTCCAGGAATCCCCTGATGCTTTCCCAGTACCCTTCGCTCGACACGATGGAGCCGTGGTCCGCGCCTTCGAAGATCTTGACCTTTGCCGGTCCGCCCCAACGCTCGACCAGGCGCATGGAGTGTTCCGGGGTGACGGTCCTGTCCTCGGCCGCCACAAGCGCAAGGAGCGGCGCCTTGATCAAAGGTGCGCGGGACAGTGAGTCAAACGGATGTTTTATCAACAGCGAGACCGGAGCATACGGGTAGCGCTCCTTCGCCACCTCGGTGATGCTGTCATACGGGGAGACGAGCACAACCCCCCTGAGCGGCCTGCGGCTTGCGAGGTATACAGCTACACCCGTCCCCAGGCTTCTGCCCATGGCTACGATCTTTCCGGGATCAATGTCTTTTCTATGCGCAAAAAGATCATAAATAAAGAGGGCGTCCTTGAAAAGATCCTTCTCGCTCGGGCTTCCCTCGCTTCGTCCGTAGCCCCTGTAGTTCATGACAAGAAACGACCAGCCTTCGAGCTCCCTGGATATCGGGACAAGCCCTGATGCCTCTTCGTTGTTACCGCCGAAGTAGATTAGAAGCGGCGTCCTTTTCCCGTGCGCCCTTACGAGCCATCCGTGAAGGCGTGTGCCGTCCGGTGTACTTATGTACAGCTCTTCTGCATCAGGGTATTCCCGGCCTGTCCGCTCTATGGTTTCGGCGTCCACGTCCGCACCTGCGAAGAGGAGCCTTTCCTGCATGAGGTAAAGTGAAGTGTAGACGAGCAGCGGAACGGCTATGACGACGCCTATTACCGTGGCCATAAGGTATCTCCTTTTCTTCATCCGCCGTCAGTCCGTTGTGAGAGGCCTTCATCCGCCCATTTTAGGAGGTGTTACGAAGGCCTCGTGTCCTTACATACCATATCGAGCAACCCTGTCCCTGGCTTGAACGCCCAAGCCGTTCGTCCGCCAGCGACGAAACATCTTTCAATAAGGTCATTTTTCTGTTATATATATTATATTTTATCGCGCACTCATAATGCTATATTAAAATCGCTGGAAATCAGGGCCGCTCCGCTCATAGGCGGCCGATTAGGCATCTTCATGACAGGAAAAACCTCGAAGGCTGCAAAGACCGCGGTGCCTAAGGAAGAGAAGGGATCGAAGAGGGCGGCCAAAAAGGCCGCCAAGGAGAAGCCCATCATACTCGTCTGCAACGACGACGGCATACGCTCGGGCGGGATCAAGGCCCTCGAGGCGGCTCTGGCCAGGCTGGGCGAGGTGTATGTCGTGGCCCCTGATAGGGAGCAGAGCGCGGCGAGCCACTCGCTCACGCTTCACAGGCCGCTCAGGGTCGAGAAGGTTGGCCCTCGCGAGTACGCCATAGACGGCACGCCCACTGACTGCGTAACCCTGGCCGTGAACGGAATACTGCCCCGCAGGCCCTCCATCGTGGTATCCGGAATAAACATGGGCGGCAACCTGGGCGAAGACGTCTCGTACTCGGGCACGGTCTCGGCCGCAATGGAGGGCACACTGCTCGGAATCCCCTCCATCGCCGTATCTCTGGTTGCGAAGGAAAACTTCGACTTCAAGGCCGCGGCCCGCTTTGCGGTGCGGCTTGCGAGGCTCGTTCTGAAGAAGGGCCTGCCAGCCGACACCCTTCTGAATGTAAATGTGCCGGATACGGAGCGGATAAAGGGGGCGAGGATAACCCGCCAGGGCAAGCGAGTCTTTGGTGATGTTGTCATAGAGAAGGTGGATCCGAGGGGCAAGAAGTACTACTGGATAGGCGGAGACATGCTCAGGTGGGAGGGCGGCGAGGATACGGACTTCGCCGCGGTGACAAAGGGTTATATTTCCATAACCCCTATCCATCTGGACATGACCAATTATTCGGCCATAAGCGAGCTCCAGTATTGGGAGTTTTGAAGCGTCCGGTTCTGTGTGTCCCACCGGCCGTGCCGCCGCGCACGCACATGAGGACTGTGGGTCGTCTCAAACGGCGATCTGAGTGAAAATCCATTTCGAGCGGGTGTGAATGGGAACTCCCTTACAGCTATCCGTTCGGGTTAAACAGGGGCCTGCCCGTGGAACAGGTATTGTATCCGTGAACTTCAGGACCGCAAAAAAGGACATATACGCAAGGGCGCGCAAGACCATGGTCGAGGAGCAGCTCGTACCCAGGGGCATAACCCAGAAGGAGGTCCTCGACGCCATGCTGACCGTGCCGCGGCACCTCTTCGTCGACCCCGGTTTGAGGGGGCAGGCCTACAGCGACTTTCCTCTTCCCATAGGCGATGGCCAGACGATATCGCAGCCCTTCATGGTTGCGTACATGACCGAGAAGCTCCGGCTTACCGGTACAGAAAAGGTCCTGGAGATAGGGACCGGCTCCGGCTACCAGGCGGCCGTGCTCTCACACCTTGCGGCACAGGTCTTTTCGGTGGAACGCATACCCGCCATCGCCGCGAAGGCGAGAAAGCTCCTTGACAAGCTCCATTACTCCAACGTCGTCATAAAGGTGGGCGACGGCACCTTGGGCTGGCCGGAATACGCCCCGTATGACGCCATAATCGTAACCGCTGCGGCCCCAGAGGTTCCCCCGCCGTACATGGAACAGCTGGCGGAAGGCGGGAGGCTGGTCATACCGGTCGGAGGAGAATTCATGCAGGATCTCGTACGTATTACGAAAAAGAAGGGCGCGATCGTAAGGGAGAGCCTGGGCGGTTGCAGGTTCGTAAAGCTCGTCGGCAAATACGGCTGGCCGGAGTGATCGCCTCAAAGCCCTGCAACCTTCACCTCGATGCAAAGAACTTCGGATGCTGAAGCGAGTCTATAACTGGGTCCTTGGCTGGGCCCATACGCCTTACGGTTCGTGGGCCCTCTTTTTTCTCGCATTCACCGAGTCGAGTTTCTTCCCGATCCCGCCTGACGTGCTGCTTGTGGCGCTCGCGGTCTCCATACCCCGGAAGGCATTCAGATACGCTGCCGTGACCTCTGTGGGCTCCGTCCTTGGAGGTGCCTTTGGCTACGCGATAGGGCTTTACTTTATGGATGCCCTTGGATACAATGTCCTTGAATTCTACGGGCTTACGGAGAAGTACCACTACATACAGGAGCTTTACCGCACCTACGATGCATGGGCGGTGGGGATCGCCGGCTTCACTCCCATACCGTACAAGGTCTTTACCATAAGTGCCGGGGCCTTTGACATTGACCTTACCGTGTTCCTCGTTGCATCGGTCATAAGCCGCTCGGCGAGGTTCTTTCTCATCGGATGGTTGATCCACAGGTACGGTGAGTCCATAAGGGCCTTTATCGACAGGTACTTGAACCTGCTTACAGTGGCCCTGGTCGGTCTGCTTGTGGCGGGCTTCATCATCGTCAAGCTTGCGGGGGGATGATGCACAGGGTCCTTGTAGGGGTCATAGGAAGCGGGGATGATGACCCCGAGCTGGCCGAACTCGCAGAACGGGTCGGTACGCTCCTGGCGGAGAGGGGATTGGTTCTTGTAAACGGCGGGTTGGGCGGTGTGATGGCGGCCTCTGCAAGGGGATGCAGAAGGGCAGGGGGGCTCACGGTAGGGCTTCTGCCGGGGACGGATCCCTCGGAGGCCAATCCGGAGATCGACATACCTGTGCCCACCGGTATGGGAGAGATGCGTAATCTCCTTGTGGTGAGGGCATCGAGCGGACTCATAGCCGTAGGAGGCGGATACGGAACCCTCTCGGAGATCGCCCTTGCGCTCAAGGCGGGAAAACCCGTCGTGGGTCTTAAAACCTGGAATGTCTCGGACGATATCTTGCACGCCTCCGGTCCGGACGAGGCGGTGGGCATGCTTGTGGACCGGATAAAACGGCCTTAGCAGGGCGCCCCTGCGGACGCGGTTGTCGTTACCCCCTGTATGTTTATGTTGAAGACCCACGGCTGCGCATTGCTCGGAGCTTGCTGCCTGGAGCTTCAATCTTTTGCAGTCTCCGTCCAAGTGAAGGTGCTTCATCGGTGGCGTCGTGACGCCTGGTACGCACATAGCCCTGCCGTCGGGTCAACGGTGGAGGGCTCCGGTTGTGGGTAATCCAGGGCGCTTTGCGAACCTCTCCTGCTTAATGGCCCTCGGGGAACTGTTGATGTCTTTAAGGAGGATCTTTCCCGGTGTGAGGATAGTCTCTGCCATCTTTCTTGTCGTGGCGCTCTTTGTGGGTTGCGCCCCGTCCAGAGGGGTCTACCATACGGTGCGCAAGGGAGAGACGCTGTGGAGGATCTCGTACACCTATGGTATCGATATACAGGACCTTGCGGAGGTAAACAACATAAAGGACCCGGCGAGGATCAAGGCCGGACAGAGGTTATACATTCCTGGTGCGAGCAGTGTGAAGAAGGTCAGCCCCCCAGGGTACGAAAAAGGCCGGAGTCACCGCAAGGGAGGACCTCGAAAGGTGGTCATAGAGAAAGGGCGCTTTATCTGGCCGCTTAAGGGTAAGGTCATCTCCGGCTTCGGCATGAGGGGGGACACGATGCACGACGGCATCGACATAGCCGCGCCCAAGGGCACACCCATAAGGGCTGCAGACGGGGGCAGGGTGGTATACTCGAATGACGGGATGAGGGGCTACGGCAACGTGATAATCATCAGCCATTCGGGTGACTTCTTTACCGTTTACGCCCACAACGACAGGAACATAGTCAAGGAAGGAGAGATCGTCAAAAAGGGTGCTGCCATCGCTACTGTGGGCAGCTCCGGTAACGCTTCGACCCCTCATCTTCACTTTGAAATAAGGCACGGAAAAAAAACGAGGAATCCACTTTTTTTCTTGCCATGACAGGACCTTATGTAGTATAAAAATTATAACAATAGGATCATCTGCTTCCATTGAGCCTTTTAAAGATCTGCTACAGGGGTAAGAACTAATGGGGAAGAAGGCAAAAAAAGGCCGAGGCACGGGTGGTGCCAAGAATGATCCGGGATCAGCCCAGAAAGACGCCAACGGGCACTCCGCCTCCGTTCCGAAGGACTCCATCAAGCTTTACTTTGACGCCATCAAGAAGTGTCCGTTGCTGACGCGGGCTGAGGAGCGCGAGCTTGCGGAGCGTATTGCGCGTGGTGATGCTGAGGCTCGGCGTCGCATGATCGAGGCGAACCTTCGTCTTGTGGTGAACATAG
>WGEY01000085.1 GCA_015492495.1 Deltaproteobacteria bacterium
ACGGTGAGCGTGGCATTGATACGACGCGGCGCGGCTTCCGTCGAGCCCCGGCCTTTCCCTGTTTATCAGTCCCATGTTTCCTGGTATAATCTTAGTTTATGGCAAGAAAAAAGACAGGAAGAAGAGAGCCTCGGGAATCACCCTTCGAGCTCGTCAGCGAATTCACCCCAAAGGGGGACCAGCCCGGTGCGATCAAAAGGCTTGTAGAGGGGGTGCTCGCCGGAAGAAGGCACCAGGTACTTTTGGGTGTTACAGGCTCCGGCAAGACCTTCACAATGGCGAAGGTCGTAGAGACGCTGGGCAGGCCGACGCTCGTCATCGCGCCGAACAAGACGCTTGCGGCACAGCTCTTCGCCGAGTTCAGGGACCTCTTTCCCCATAACGCCGTGGAGTACTTCGTCTCCTACTACGACTACTACCAACCCGAGGCCTATGTGCCCACCACAGATACGTACATCGAAAAGGACGCCTCCATAAACGACGAGATAGACAAGCTCAGGCACTCGACCACCCACTCGATACTCACGCGCATGGACGTAATAGTGGTCGCCTCGGTATCCTGCATCTACGGCATCGGCTCACCGGACGACTACGCCTCCATCCACCTCTATGTCGAAAAGGGCATGGAGACCGGCAGGGATACGGTGCTGAAGAGGCTCGTCGAGATGCAGTACGAGAGGAGCGACTATGACTTTCACAGGGGGACCTTCAGGGTCAGGGGGGATTGCGTGGAGATATTCCCTGCCCACGAGGGGGATACCGCCTTGAGGGTCGAGTTCTTCGGCGACGAGATAGATTCGATATCAGAGATGGACCCGCAGAGGGGACGTGTCCTGAGGAGGCTTCAGAAGGCGCTTCTGCACCCGGCGAGCCACTTCGTCACCACGAGGGAGAACCTCAAGCGGGCCATAGACGGCATCCGTGAAGAACTCCGCGAAAGGCTCAAGGAGCTCGAGGAGCAGGGTAAGAAGCTCGAGGCCAAGAGGCTCGAGCAGAGGACCCTCTTTGACCTCGAACTGCTCGAGGAGATGGGTTACTGTCCCGGCATAGAAAACTACTCGAGGCACCTCTCCGGCAGGCTTCCCGGCGAGCCCCCGTACACGCTCATGGACTACTTTCCCGAGGACTTTCTGTTGTTCATAGACGAAAGCCACATAACGGTGCCCCAACTCGCAGGCATGTACCACGGCGACCGTTCGAGGAAGCAGACGCTCGTTGAGTACGGCTTCCGCCTGCCCTCGGCCCTGGACAACAGGCCGCTCAGGTTCGAGGAGTTCGAGCAGAGGGTAAACCAGGTGATATACGTCTCGGCGACCCCCGGTGACTATGAGCTTAAAAAGTCCGAGGGCGCGGTGGTGGAGCAGATAATAAGGCCCACTGGGCTCATGGACCCCGAGGTGGAGGTGAGGCCGGCCGGCTCGCAGGTCGACGACCTGCTCGGCGAGATCAAGAAGATGGTCGCCAGGGGCGAGAGGGTCCTCGTCACCACACTGACCAAAAGGACGGCCGAGGACCTTGCACAGTACTACGAGGAGATGGGCATCAAGGTAAAGTACCTGCACTCGGATATCGAGACCCTCGAGAGGGTGGAGATCATAAGGGACCTGAGGCTTGGAAAGTTCGACGTGCTCGTGGGGATAAACCTCCTCAGGGAGGGGCTCGACATCCCGGAGGTGTCGCTTGTGGCCATATTCGACGCTGACAAGGAGGGTTTTCTCCGCTCGGAGCGCTCCCTTATCCAGACCTTCGGCAGGGCGGCGAGGAACGTGAACGGCAAGGTCATCATGTACGCCGACACGGTGACCCGCTCCATGAAGGCTGCGCTCGACGAGACCAACCGGCGCAGGAGGATACAGGCCGAGTACAACAGGAAACACGGGATAACACCCTCCACGATCAAGAGCAGGATCAAGGACGTGATGAGCTCCATATACGAGGCCGATTACTATACCGTGCCCGCGGCGGCCGAGGAGGCCGAATGGTACGTCGCACCGCACGAGATACCGTCTAAGATAAAGGAGCTCAAAAAGGAGATGGAAGAGGCCGCAAGGCATCTCGAGTTCGAGAAGGCCGCGGAGCTGAGGGACAGGATCAGGGGCCTCGAGAAGATGCAGGTCGAGCTGGGCTGAACAGGGGGCGGCCGTCGCTGTTCGGGTGATCGCTGCGTCCTGCCTTCCGTACGCTTCCGCTTACCTCTCTATGAGGCTTATCTCCTTGGTGAAGAGTGCGGAGTTGGGGATGAGGACCTTCTTGTCCTCGGCCTGGATGGTGGTGTACCTGAAGTCTATCGCCACAACGGTGCCCTTGCTTGCTCCCACGGCGATGAGATCGTTGATAGTGAACGGCCGGTAGACGAGTATGAGGATGCCGGTGAGCATGTTCGAGAGGGCGTCCTTGAGCACAAAGCCCAGTGCAAAACCGGTGAGCCCAAGGCCGGCCACAAGCGCCGAGACGTTTATCCCTTCGGTGCCGAGCGCCGTCACAATGCCGAAGACCACCATGGCGATCTTTGCACCCCTCGATGCGAGGTTCGTTATCTCCCTGTCAAGGCCGGTCCTTGTGCCGAAGCGCAGGATGATCCTTTTCGCCGCGCCTCCCGCCGCCCAGAAGAGCAGAAAGACGCCCGCGCTTAAAGCGACCATCGGTAGATACCCCCACACCTGTGCGATCAGGCCCTTCAATATCTCATCCATGACATAGAAGATGATATGTCCGCTTCAGGAGGGTCGTCAGCACATAAAACAGGCTCGGCCGGGATCCGCCGGTGTTGCCCGCTGCGCTCCGGGTGACGGCATCGATCGGCACGGAGGCGGCCCCTTAAATCCATTCTTGATACATTCAACCCAAAGGTATACAATAGCCGTCTGACGCCCTGTAACGTCGGGGGTGCACGGGCGGGACGGCAAAGTGGGTGTCTTCCTTGCATTTGAAGGCCCCGGCCGGGCCTGCGGCGCGTCTTCGATGCAGGGCGCCGCCGTAAACAGCGGGCAGGAAGTACGGAAAGAGAGGTCTCATGTCGAAAGACTTCAGAAAAACGTTGAAGGAGCGCCCCATCGTCTTCGACGGGGCCACGGGGACCATGCTCCAGAGGCTGGGGCTCAAGCCAGGCGGGTGCCCGGACGAGCTGAACCTCACGGCCCCCGAGGTGGTAAGGAAGGTCCACAGCGCGTACAGGGAGGCGGGCTCCGACGTGGTGACCACCAACACCTTCGGCTCCACGAGGGTCAAGCTCAGGGAGTACGGGCTCGATAATAGGCTCCGCGAGATAAATACAGCCGCGGCAAGGAATGCAAGGGAGGCGGTCGGAGAGGACGGGTTCATCGCCGGCTGCATCGGCCCGACCGGCAGGTTCGTCGAGCCGGTGGGCGATATGGGCTTCGACGAGGCGGTGGATATATTCAAGGAGCAGGCCGAGGCGCTCAGCGCGGGCGGGGTCGATCTCTTCATAATAGAGACCATGATGGACATAAAGGAGATGAAGGCCGCGATAATCGCCGCCAGGGAGACCGGACTGCCCGTGGTCGCCACCATGACATTCGACGAATCGATGAGAACGATACTCGGCACATCCCCGGAGGTCTTCGCCGTGGTGGCCGACGCCCTGGGCGTGGACTGCGCCGGGGCGAACTGTTCGCTCGGCATAGACGGCATATACAGGGCCCTGGCCGCCATGAGCACTGTTACGGACCTGCCGCTCATAGCCCAGCCCAATGCGGGCATACCGGTCCTCAAAGGTACCGAGACCGTCTTCCCGGCCACCCCTGAAGAGATGGCGGAGTACGTGCCGAGGCTCGTCTCGGTCGGGGTGCGGATACTCGGCGGATGCTGCGGCACCACGCCCGAGCACATAAGCATGATGGGCGCAGACTTCAGGTCCCTCAAGGCGGAGAAGAGGGAACCGAAGAGGTTCACGGCCCTTGCAAGCCGCACGACGGTAGCGCTCTTCGGAGGGGGATTGCCCCCCATAACAGTAGGCGAGAGGATAAACCCCACGGGCAGGAAGAAGCTCGCCGAGGAGATAAAGGAGGGCAAGATCTCCATAATTAGGAAGGAGGCCAGGGAACAGGCCGACTCCGGTGCCCACGTGCTCGATGTAAACGTCGGTGTGCCGGACATCGACGAGGCCGCTGCAATGAAGAGGGCGGTCTTTGCGGTCAACGAAAACTGCCGGCTGCCGGTGGTGATAGATTCGCCTAAGATAAAGGCGATAGAGGAGGGGCTCAAGGCCGTGGACGGCAAACCCCTCATAAACTCCGTAAGCGGCGAGGAGGAAAAACTCAGGACCATTCTCCCGCTCGCAAAGAAGTACGGTGCCGCCGTACTCGGACTTACGCTCGACGACGACGGCATTCCGAAGACGGCCGAGGGCAGGCTGAAGGTCGCCGAGAAGATCCTCGAGAGGGCGCTTGCGGCGGGGCTTAAGAGGGAAGACGTTGTGATAGACTGTCTTGCCATGACCGTGAGCGCGGAGCCGCGTGGAGCGGTGGAAACGCTCAGGGCCATAAGGCTCGTAAAGGAAAGGCTCGGGCTTGCCACCATACTCGGGGTGAGCAACATATCGTTCGGCCTGCCGTCGAGGGGGTCGATCAACGCGCACTTCCTGTCGATGGCCATCGAGGCCGGGCTCGACAGCGCGATCATGAACACGAAGAACGAGGCCATGATGGACGCGTACCACGCCTCGCTCGTGCTCCTCGGCCATGACGAAAAGGCGGAGCGTTACATAGGCAGGTTCGGCAAAAGGGGACCGGCAAGGACGCAGGAGCAGGCCGGAAGGGAGGAGGCGGCCGGGATAGGGGAGAAGATAATCCGCGCGGTGGTCGACGGTGACACCGAGCACATAGTCGGCCTGGTCGAGGAGGCGCTCCGGGAGGGGTGGGAGCCTCTCAGGATCGGCAACGAGGCCCTCATACCCGGGCTCGACGAGGTGGGAAGGCTCTTTGCCTCGAACGTCTACTTCCTTCCACAGGTCATATCCTCAGCCGACGCGGTGAAGATGGCCTTCGAAAGGCTCAAGGGGGAGATGAAGGGGAAAAAGGGCGCCGGCCTTGGACGTGTAATAATGGCCACCGTAAAGGGTGACATACACGATATCGGCAAGAACATAGTATGCACGCTCCTTGAAAACCACGGCTTCGAGGTCATAGACCTCGGCAAGAACGTTCCCGCCGAAAGGATCGTCGAAGAGGCCGAGAAGACCAACGCCGACATCGTCGGGCTCTCGGCCCTCATGACGACGACGGTCATGGAGATGGACAACGTCATCAAGAAGCTCCGCGAGCACGGGGTAAAGGCAAAGACCATCGTGGGCGGTGCCGTGGTCACGCCTGAGTTCGCAAAGAAGGTGGGGGCGGACGAATACGGCGGTGAGGCCACAGAGGCCGTCGAGAAGATGAAAAGGCTCGTGGGTGCCGAAAAAAGCGCGTGACGGAACCGCGCATCCCCGGAATCCTTCTCCCGCGACATACCGGTACTTCACAGGACATACACATAAAACGAGTACGATGGAAGGGGTGCATCCCGATCGATGTCCTTGACCGTAGAGATAACCTCGCTCGCATACGGAGGCGCAGGGGTGGGACGTGCGGAAAAAGGGGGTAAGGTCGTGTTCGTCCCCTTTACGGCGCCTGGTGACGTATGCGTGGTCGATGTGACCGAGGAGAAGAAGAATTACAGCAACGCAGCGCTCGTCGAGCTCAAGGAGCCGTCCGCGTTGCGTGTATCCCCCCGGTGCCCGGTCTTCACCCGCTGCGGCGGCTGCCAGTGGCAGCACATGGATTATCCCTACCAGGTCGAGTGGAAGAACAGGATATTCGCCGACGTGGTAAAGAGGATGGCGGGCGTGGAGCACCTTCCGCTCGAGCCGCCGCTGCCTTCGCCCGAACCCTTCAGCTGGCGCTCGAGGGTCAGGTTGCACACCGACGGAAAGAGGTGGGGATTCTTCGAGGCAAGGTCACACAGGATCGTGGACATAGACGAGTGTCCGCTGCTCGAGCCGCAGATAAACGAAACACTTGGCTCACTTAAGAGGTGCGGGCTTCCGGATGTAGTTCACACGGTCGAGATCGCCCTGGACAAGAGGAGCCGGAAGACGGTCGTTTCCTTCCACGTGAAGGAGCGGGTGGGGTTCGACTGGTCACGCAGCCTCGCAGGGGCTCCATGGATAAAGGGGTACGAGGTCTTTTTGAAGGAGCCGTTCAAGAGGGGCCGGGGAAGGATCGTCATGCGGGAGGGGGATACAACCATATGGTATGAGGCGGGTGGGGCCACACTCCTTGCGGGCGTGGATGTCTTCTCGCAGGTGAACCTGCGCCAGAACAGCCGTCTCGTGGAAGAGGTGCTCGAAGTAGTGGCACTTACGGGCGGTGAAGAGGTGGTGGATCTCTTCTGCGGGGTCGGTAACCTCACGGTCCCCATAGCATCGAGGGCACGGAGCACGGTGGGTATCGATTCGGACCGTACGGCCGTCCGCTATGCCCGTGAGAATGCACGGCTCAACGGCGTGTCGGTGGAGTTCGTCGCAGAGAGGGCAGGTTCAAGCAAAACCCTTGAAAAGCTCACACCCTGTGTGGTAGTATTAGACCCGCCGCGCGGCGGAAGCCCTGAGGCGGTAAAGCGGATTGCACGGCTCAAGCCCGAAAGGATAGTTTACGTATCCTGTAATCCCCCTACACTGGCAAGGGACGTATCACTGCTTTGCACAAGCGGTTATTCGCCCGTGTACGCCAGGGTGGTGGACATGTTCCCGCAGACGTTCCACATCGAAGGGATCATCGGCCTGAAGGCCGTGTGACCGGTTGTGCGCGGGACCGCGGTTTCCTGCGGCACCGCAGGGAACCTCCGACAGCAGGAGCATATTCGCCCGCCGTGTGCTCGATAGCGGGCCCGGTGGTTATGTCTTCGGGCAGGCGCCTGACAACCCTTTAAATAAGGAGGACCTCCTTGAAGGAACTGCCCATCCTGGAAAAACTTAAAGAAGAGCTCAGGAACGTGGAGAGGGAGCTGAGGATCGAGGTCCCGAAGGAGCTCAGGAAGGCGGCCGCACACGGAGACCTGAGGGAAAACGCCGAGTACGAG
>WGEY01000086.1 GCA_015492495.1 Deltaproteobacteria bacterium
CCCCGCCGACACGCTGCTCGTAGATCTTCTCGAACTCCCCGTCGTACCGCGAGACATCGGTGGATGTTCCGCCCATGTCAAACCCTATGGCACCCTTGAGCCCGGCGCATCTTGCCACCTCGGCCACGGCCACCACACCTCCGGCCGGGCCGGAAAAGACGGCCCCCTTGCCCCTGAAGGACCGGGGAGGCGCAAGCGTACCGGCGCTCTCTATGAACTTCACCGGAATGGCGCCGGTCTCTTTCCGTATTCCCCGGAGGTAGCTCTCCATCACGGGCCCAAGGTAGGCGTCGACCACTGCACTCTGCCCCCTTGTCACGATCTTTACGAGGTTCACCGACCTGTGTGAGAGGAAGACGTCGCGTATCCCGCACCGCCTTATGATATCCCCGCACAGGAGCTCGTGCCTGGGGTTCTTCCACGAGTGCATGAAGACCACGGCCGCGGCATCGACGCTTCCGGCCATCCTCTCCGCATCCGCACGGAGCCTGTCCTCGTCGATCTCCCTTACGACACTGCCGTCCGGGCCGATCCTCTCGTCAACCTCCACGACCGCGGCGTAAAGAAGGGAGGGCCTTTCGATGCACAGGCTGAAGATATCCGGCCTCGACTGGCAGCCTATCTCGAGAAGGTCCCCGAGGCCCCTTGTTATGAACAACGCAACCCTTGCTCCCTTCCTTTCGAGCAATGCGTTCGTCGCCACGGTGGTGCCGAACCTGATGGAGTCTATCCTGTCCTGCGGCAGCATGCCGCCCGGCTGTAGCCCCATGATCCGCCTTATCCCCTCGATACAGGGATCCCCGTAGGCCGTGGACCCGGAAAGGAGCTTAAGGGTGTGAAACCCGCCGTCCGGGTCGACCGCCACCACGTCGGTGAAGGTCCCTCCCCTGTCCACGGCGAACCTCCATCCCCCGGACCGTTCTTTATCGGTGACATTGCTTCGCTGCATATTCCAAGTGTATCCTTTCCATCCGGCGAACTGCATTGAAGTTTCAAATATAACACCATCTTTTCACCCCCTTCAACACGTAAAATCCGTGCGTATATCCATCCCGGGCCGCAGGTGGCGATCGAAGTACCGAGACTGGGACCCGAGGCTACATGGAGGAGTACACATGGAACCTTGTCAGCGGAGAGGTTGTCTGAGACCTGCTAGGGAGATGACGGTCAGCGCGTGCAAACCGCCTGCCCGTACCGAAACGGCCATGCATGTTCACGATGAGGGGAAGTGTGGAAAGCGCGGCTGCACACGAAAGATCAGCCGCGGGCAGACTCTGGTTGATTCTCATGCGGCGTAGCGGCAATCTCGGCTTGTTTCGACCCAGCTCCAGCCGCGAAACAGAAAACCGCTGTGGCTACCGACAACCCTGAGTTCAAGAAAGTGGGTACTCCGTGGAAAGCGACCCTGGTTTAAAGTCAACCGAAACTCTATCTCGGCAGTTTTTCCGGAACCCCGGAGCCCCATGTCGGAAATGGCTCACCGTCGACCGTGATGACTGACCAGAGAGCGCACCAGTCGGTTCTTCCTGCAGCATGCCAATACCGCGATACCGCTTCCCAGCAGCACGAGTGTGGCAGGCTCGGGTACAGGTGTGATTGCAACCGGGACAGCAGGCAAAAGGTAGCCCCCTCCTTTCAGGGCATAAGTGCCTCCGCCGAGGTAGGCATTTTCCGGGAGGGTGGGCATGTAATAAATATTGAACCCGTTTCCGAATATCGAGTCTATCTGGCCCAAGCCGTCTTCGAGCAGAAAGATCTCCGTATAAAGAGCGCCGCCGGGCGTGCCGTTGCCGTCCATAAGGAACAACTCGACACCGGAATCCATCCAGAATGAGCCCCACGCAAAGTTATCGACATAGCCCGCGGGATCCTGGCCAAGATCGTCACCGGTAAGATAGAGGTAATGCATTCCGGCTCCGGTAAAACCCAGGTACGCGTCAACTGTATTCCATACGGTGTTCTGGGTGCTGTAATTAATAAAATCTCCGCTTATGTAGAAGCTGTCATCCATACCGCCGGTAAGATAGCCCGTATCACCGACTGACAGGTCCGTGAAGTAGTTTTTCGAGGCCGTGCTTATGTAGGCGCTGTTATTGATGAAAGTGTTTGTGAACCGAACCGTTGTGTTAGTGACCTGAAATTGCGGGTAAGTAGTCGGATAGCTTGGAGCGTTGTTGACCACACTTCCATTGACCACCCTCGTTCCAGAGCCGCTGAGATTGAAGAGACTGTCATTCGTAATATCACCGTCTAAGTTCCCGCTCAAGTAGTTAAACGTGCCGTAGCGATTATTGATACTTCTGGCACTCAAGCTTCCGCCATTCAGGTTGAAGGTGGCAAGGTCGATGTTGATAATCCCTGCATCAAGTGTGCCGCTGTTCAGGTTGTATGTGCCGGACCCGCCAACATGGGTGCCAAGGGCAAGTTCGCTGGAAACGGTATGTGTTCCTCCGTTCTGGATGAAGACGGCGTTCCCGGCGGCTCCCACGACTTCATTTCCAGCCGACAGACTGCCACCGTTCAGTTCGTAACTGCCGCGGCTTCCCAGCGCACCTGCCAGCACGAGATTGTTCGTAACGGTATTGCTGCCGCCGTTCTGGACAAAGGTGCCTGTGCCAGACGCGCCGATGTATGCATCCTTGGCCGAAAGGCTGCCTGTGCCGCTCAGGTTGTAGCTTCCACTGGCAGCGGCAGCGTAACCAATGTTAAGGGTGTTTGCAACGCTGTTCGTGCCACCGCTTTGAGTGAAACTGCCCGAACCGTAGTAACCTATGTCTTCCCACATGGCGATGAGGCTGCCGCCGTTCTGGTTATAAACTCCGTTGCTGCCGGTGTTATGGCCAGCGGAGAGGTAGTTTGTGGCATGGGTGCCACCGCTTTGGGTGAAGTAACCGTAACCATTGAAACCGACATATTCCGAGTTGGTGACGGACAGCGCTCCGCCGCTGAGGTTATAGTTTCCAACACCTCCCGGTGCACCGCCGAGGGTAAGGCCCCTCTGCGAATTCGTCCCTCCGCTCTGGGTAAAGTTCCCGCTTCCCTCGCTGCCTATGTACAGCGCACCGGAGAGGCTGCCCGATAACATCTCGACGTTTCCATTGGCGCCGGCTGTACGGCCGAGGACCAAAGGGTCGCCAACCTCACCTGTCTCCGTTATAATGGCCGTTCCACCGTTGTCTATATACGCACCGAAGTTGCAGGAAGTGGGTTCGCCGGAATCCCAGTTTGAAGGGTCGCTCCAATTGCCGGTTCCTCCGACCCAGTTAACCCCGCCCAGAAGGATTGTACAGGCATTTGCCGTGCTGATTGCACCAGTGATCACGGCTGTTGCCAGCAAGATTATCCAGACTACCTTATGCCAATAAGACATCAATCACCACCCCCTTTAGGTACGCTTGCGATTTATGTTCCTCATATCCTCACAAACGCGAACGCGACGAGTGCACGTCCGAACCTTAAAGAGAAGCATCTCCATAATATCCCTCGAAAATGCCGCATCCATAAAAACCTCGTCATATCGGCCGACATAAATCCGGGAAGGACCATTCGACAAGACACCCCCCTGCACTGGGCTGCATCTGCGGAACATACCTTCGGCACCCGCGCCGTTCCTCAAGCCCCGCAATAATACGAGATTACGAGTCGAGATTACGAATTTTATTGAAGCACGGGCCTATATGACTTTTCACCACCTGGGGTTACCGCACCCGACTCGGACCAGGACAAGGCAAACCACTGCACCTCTGTGTCTGAAGCCGGATCCTTACGGTACTCCACCTGTATACATTCAGATTTCGGCACACGCGTGGCACGCGAGCCTTTCGAAAAAGGCTCAAGCAAATTTCATGCCACACCCATAAGTAATTGATTTATGGAGTGATATTGCCAGTGGCAAACTCGATGTGCTCAAAAGAACAGGAAAATTGTAAAATTTTCCGACACCAGGGAAAAGAAGACTCCCCCTGCATCGTAAAGCTCTTGGGGCGCACACGGGTTGAAAACCGCGCTTGATCCTGAGTATGCAGGAAGCAGCACGCTTCGTGCGGGAAAACCTGCCGGTCATCGGCGTGCTTCATGCCGCCATTCTCCGGCAAAAAAAGACAAGGATGACTCCATCCATCTCCTTCGTCACATCCTGCGTTATAAAAAATCAACCAAAAATTCACTGGCTCGAGTGTGACTCCACCCAAATCGAGGCAGCCTCGATACCGGCAGGCCATAAGCCCCTGAACCGCCTCGTCCGCAGGCTCAGGCCACCTCCTCTATCTGCCCGAGCTGCTTTCTCGTACCTATGACTATGAGCATGTCGCCCTCCTCGATGACCGTATCGACGGACGGCTCCACCATCAACCTGTCTCCGTCCTGCTTGACCACGGCCACGATGTTGGCCCCGCTGGTGCACATCCTGCGCGCATCTGCCATCGTGACGCCGACCATTCTGGACCCCTTTCTCACCTTCATCTCCTCCATGAAGATCTCTATGTCGGCGCTGTGCATCACCACGTCCAGGAACTCGATCACGGCCGGTCTCAGAAGCTGGCTTGCGAGCCTTCGTCCGCCTATCCCTGCAGGCGAAATGACACGGTCCGCGCCGGCTGCCAGGAGCTTCCTTTCGGACTCAGACCTCTCGCTGCGGGCCACTGCGAAGATATTCTTTTTGAGGCTCTTGGCGCTTAGGATGACGTAGACGTTGGCTGCATCGGAGTCCAGGGCTGATACGAGTCCCCTCGCCCTGTCGATCCCCGCTGCCCTGAGGTTTTCATCATGCGACGCATCACCCTCTATGTACGGGTATCCCTGGGCTGCGCAACGCTTAATCGCATCCGGGTCTTTGTCTATCACCACAAAGTCCATACCGCTCTTTTCGAACTCCAGCGCCACCTCCTGCCCCACGCGGCCGAAGCCGCAGACTATGCAGTGGTTCTTGAGGGCCTCGATCCTCTTCTTCATCTTTCTTCTCCCTATAATCCCCGCGAGGTGTCCCTTGAGCAGGTACTCCGCGGTACTTGAAATGATATAGATAAAAAAGCCCACCCCGACGAAGATAAGGATTATGGCAAACACCCTGCCCTTGTCGGATAGTGGATAAACCTCGCTGTAGCCCACTGTGGATATGGTGATGGCCGTCATGTACAGCGAGTCCAGGAACTGCCAGCCTTCGATGTACATGAACCCCGCCACCCCCATGGCCACGATCAGGGCGAATATCGCTACTATCTTTAATACGTGCCGTTCCCAACGCATACCACAACGTCCTTGAAAGCCCTTGTCCGGACCATCCCGGCAGATGGGGTCCGCAACCCATGAGTCCGCATGGAGACTTTGCTGCAACGGGCTGCGGGAAGCCTCAAATATAACACCAACGTTTCGACACCTTCAACACATAAAATCCGGGCGTATATTCGTCCAGGACCGTGGGGGATGACGCTCGAAGCCCCCCTGCAGCAGGCCCGGGCCTGCCTGTCCCGGAACGGCTGGCAGCTCTCGCTGTGCATTTTCATTCTACTCGATCTGAGCAAAGAGCGCTCAGCACCTGCCGCGAAAAGTTAACGTGTTAACTTTTACGCTGACGGTCAATACTTACGATCGAGACGGTCGGCACTGAACCGATAGGAAACGGACGGTGTTTTCTGGTCATCTCAGCGTATGCGGGAAGCGCTGAAGAAAGGTCTGACAGAGCGCAATCTCATCTTTCAGAAAAACCAACGGGCTTACTGGGACTGCGGAGCCTGTTCCTGGCACAGAATACAAAAATAGAATCTTGCGGAAGCTCCTTGACATTCCCCTCGACAAGTTATACATTTATTAATATACGTATAACTTATCACCTGGAGGTTAAACCTCATGACTACAGTTAAAATCCTGTCCAAGGGCCAGATCGTAATACCTGCGGAGATACGGAAAAAGCATCATATAGAACCCGGCTCGGAACTCCAGATCATGGAGTATGGGGGTATTATCTACCTCATCCCGCCCGTCGAAGACCCCATAAAGGAGGCCTGCGGGCTGCTCCCCCCAGAGCCTTCTCTTTCCAAAAGGCTCCTTGAAGAACGCAAGGGTGAGTTCAAGCAATGAAAAAGGGACCCTTTGTCTTCGACAGCTATGCGCTCTTGAAACTCTTTCAGAAAGAAAGGGGATACGAAAAGATCGTGCGGCTCCTCAGAGACATAAAAAAGGCCGGTGCAAGGAAATACATAAACATCATAAACCTCGGGGAGATTATCTACTCCACCAAGAGAGCGTTTGGCGACCAGAAAAAGATAGAGGTCCTCGCGAGCATCGAAAGGCTGGGCTTCTACATACTGCCTGCATCTGAAGACCTTGTATTCAGGGCCGCTGAATACAAGGCCCTGTACAGTATCTCCTATGCTGATTGCTTTGTCCTCGCTTCAGCCGTGGGGCACGAGACCGCTGTAGTTACCGGGAACCCGGAATTCAAGAAAGTGGAACACGTGGTAAAGGTGATCTGGGTTTAACGGCCGCTGCTGGTCATCTTTCCTTCACAAGATCGCTGACCCCCTTCATCCAAAAAGCCCCTGCCCACTCCATGCGGCCGGCATGCGTTGACTGTTTGTACCCCCCTTGATATTCCGCATTTTCCATTATCCATCTCTAAGCACCGTAAGCCCGGCTCATGCGACATAAACCACGAACAAGCTCGTAAGGCACAAGAAACTGCATTGTGTCAGTCAATAAGAACCGTCCCGTCAAGGTCTGTAACGCCAAACACCAGTTGTTTTAAAAGGTCGCGTACTTCAACACCCGTCTTCCCCTCGGGAAAAGTGCTGGCTGACATAAGCATCCGGCCACATGATTCACCCCCACGCATGTGGGGAACATGAGCCTGTTGGACTGCTCTGCCAGGGCTATCTCTTCGTCGGTGGCAAGCAGTCGGTCCATTACAGCAGAGATCTCCGGGGTGATTGTGACCCCCAGCTCCTTGATCGTCTTGTAGACATGCACCAGCCATGCCCTGAAACGCTGGAATACGGACTGCAACTCCACGCTCGGGGCCTTGACCCACTTCTCTTCGTCCTTCCCTCTGAGCTTCGCCTCGAAGGCGCGCGCCCACTGCTCATGGTGCTCCCTTGTTACCTGGTCGACGCTCTCGACACCGAACCACCTGAGCACCTCGGCAACATCGTCCTTCAACTGCTGCGGCGCATTCGGCAAGGCGGCATCCTCGAAGAGCTCAATCAGAAAGAGGTGTCCGGCCTCGTGCAGGAAGGTCGAGAGGTCGGCGTTCTTGAACAGGTTGATTATGACCCTGGAACGGTCGGCATTGAACTGGATGGAGCCGCGCTTCTGGTCACGATCGTCCTTTTCAAACAACACTATATTGACACCGTCGTCGGCCTGTGGTATGGTTTGAGTGAAGGATGAATCATCATCTTTCTGCCCTGGGACCCGGCTCTTGAACTTGCCGGCAACTCCTGGGGTTTCATATTTTTGTGCCCACCCATCCAAGTCTTGGTTCAGGTTATAAAACTTGTTGCCCCGGGCATCTTCCGCAATATGTACTCCGACACGATATGTGATTCCTTCCACTGATACGGTGGTCTCAAGCCAATGGAAGGCAACTATTCCATCGTCTCTGCCTTTCGCCTTCTTCGTGCTTACCTTTTCCGCACTCTCTATTATCTCTCTCAGGGCCGGAATCATTTTCCACTTCAAAATGCTCGCCCCCGTATGCTTGATTTTGTTCTTACCCTTTTTGGTAAATCGCACATCACCGAGCTCTGGGTGGTGTGCAGGCTCTCCCTTTTGCAACGCCTTATACGCATCAAGTCCCGCCTTACGCCAAGCCTTCACACTGTC
>WGEY01000087.1 GCA_015492495.1 Deltaproteobacteria bacterium
CCGGAGCCCCATGACGAGAGCGTTCCGGAGGAAAGGAGGCCGGAGCCCAGGAAGGGTGTCAATCTGCTGAAGCTCGTAAACCCGGAGATAATCGAGGCAAGCGGAGAGATCAGGTTCGAAGAGGGGTGCCTGAGCCTTCCCGGAGTGACTGCCGAGGTTAAGAGGGCTGCGGAGGTCGTGGTGAGGGCCCTTAACGAAGACGGCGAGCCGGTCGAGATAAGGGCGGACGGGCTTTTGGCGATAGCGCTTCAGCATGAGATAGACCACCTCGACGGCATCCTCTTTATAGACCATCTGAGCCGCCTCAAGAGAAACATGGTGCTGAGGAGGTTCAAGAAGGCCATGATGGCCGAAAAGGCGCTGTAGGCTGCCGGTCCGTTTTGCAGCCGACTCCACCCGCGGTACTCCCGCAGGTCCTTTAATAAACAATAGGGGAACCCAGTGTCAGAGCAAGCATCTGTGACCGGTCCGAGGATACTGTTCATGGGTACGCCGCGGTTTGCGGTCCCCTCGTTGAAGGCCCTCGTTGAGGGAGGTTTCAATGTCGTGTGGGTCGTAACGCAACCGTCAAGGCCCAGGGGCAGAGGGAGGCGGACCTCGCCCACCCCTGTAAAGGAGTTCGCGTTGAAGCACGGCCTGCCCGTCAGCGAGCCCGCCGGTGTGCGGGATGAAGGGTTTGTCAGGTGGCTCCGCTCGCTCGATCTCGACTTGATAGTTGTCGTTGCTTACGGTAAGATACTACCGGGAGAGGTCCTTTCTGTTCCAAGGCTCGGATGCGTCAACCTGCATGCGTCCGTTCTTCCGCGCTACAGGGGGGCGGCCCCGATAAACTGGGCCATAATGAACGGGGACAGGAAGACCGGTGTGACGACGATGCTGATGGAAGAGGGCATGGATACAGGCCCTGTGCTCCTTACCGAAGAGGTTACAATAGGCGACGATGAGACGGCCGGGGAGCTCTCCGAAAGGCTTTCTGAACTTGGTGCCGATCTGCTGATCAGAACGGTCCGCCTCTTCGCAGATGGCAGAATAGAGCCGAGGCCGCAGGACGATTCCATGGCGACCTACGCCCCCATGCTCAGGAAGGAAGACGGCAGGATCGACTGGAAGCTCGGGGCGACCGAGATAAAAAACCGTGTGCGCGGGCTCGAGCCCTGGCCGGGTGCCTACACCTGCTGGAAGGGCAGGCTCCTTAAGATACACAGCGGGGATGCCCTGAAGACGGATGCGCACGGTGATGTGGAGCCCGGCACTGTTGTGGGGGTATCGAAGGGGGGCATCATGGTGAAGTGCGGCGACGGGGTGTTCGAGATCAAGGAATTGCAGATCGAAGGAAAAAGGCGCATGACCGCAGACGAGTTTGTAAGAGGATACAGGCTTGGCAAGGAAGAGGTCTTCGATTAAGGGCGAGGAGTGGACCGGGAGCGAAGAGAGCGTGCCCTACACGCCTTACAGGGGAACCTTTCTCCTGCTACTCGGCGTGTGCGCGCTGGGGGTCGTGGCCGCTGGGTTCCTGCTCTGGTACGTTCCCACAAAAGGGCTCGGTAACATCCACCCGGCGCTCCCCTATGTGATCGGGGCGATCGTTCTCGGTGTGGGCGTGTTCATACTCTCCGGGGCCCTCGTCATCGCACTGGCCATCGTGAGGGGCAAGGACATCACACCGTCGTCAAGGTGCCGCGGGCTTCTGGTGAAGGTGTTTTTGCCGATAATGGTGCTTGTGGGCGGGCTCCTCAAGATACCGAGGATCAAGATAGAGAAGGCCTTCGTGGATCTCAACAACCGCATGGTGCGGGCCATGATAAGGAAGGGGAGGCGTTTCAGTCCAGAGAAGATACTCATCCTCATGCCCCACTGCATACAGTGGGATGACTGCAAGATAAAGGTGACAAAGGATGTTAAGAACTGCGTCGGCTGCGGCAGGTGCGAGATAGCCGAACTTGTATCGTTATCAGAAGAGTACAGCGTGAAGCTCTTCGTTCTCACCGGCGGCACGGTGGCCAGAAGAAGGCTCTATGAGTTCAGGCCGGATGCCGTGGTGGCCGTTGCGTGCGAGAGGGACCTCACAAGCGGAGTGCAGGATGCGTATCCCCTGCCCGTGCTCGCCGTGGTCAACAAACGGCCGCGGGGTTACTGCATGGACACCGGCGTCGAGGTCCAGGAGATAAGGAGGGCGCTGGAAGATCTTCTCGGCGGGAGGGCGATAGCCGCCTGAGGGTGAGATGACCGTTGTGCCTGGTATGCACTCTACCGCTGCATATTCAGATGCAGCGCTGCTTCTTGTGTGCGAGAGACGGCAGTGTGGTGCTCAAGCAAGAATATACTCCTCCATACCACACCAGAGCCCGGATCTTCGTAGGCCGCTTTCCACCGTTACCTGTTGACATGAACGGATGGTTAACCTATCATATACTATGAAGTGATGTGTGCCTTTGAGGCCTGCATGGATAGACCACTTAAAAACTAAGGTGCACAGGAGGTAATGATGAACTTTATAAAGACTGCGATACTGCTCGCCGCTCTGTCGGCCATTCTCATATTCTTCGGCGACATGCTCGGAGGAAGGCAGGGCGCCGTGATCGGCCTTGTCTTCGCAGGCATGATGAACTTCGGCTCATACTGGTTCAGCGACAAGATAATCCTTACTATGTACCGGGCCAGACAGGTCACCGAGGAGGAGGCCCCGGAGCTTGTCGGTATCGTGAGGGAGCTTTCGATGAGGGCCGGGCTTCCCATGCCCAAGGTCTACATAATGAACAACCCCACGCCCAATGCGTTTGCGACCGGCAGGAACCCGCGCCACTCAGCGGTGGCGGTCACAACCGGTATCATGGAACTCCTTACGAAGGAGGAGCTCAGCGGGGTCATAGGCCATGAGCTGAGCCACATCCAGAACAGGGACATACTCATATCCACGGTCGCCGCAACCATAGCGGGAGCCATAAGCTATCTTTCGCACATCGCCATATGGGCGTCGATGTTCGGCGGCAACAGAAGCAGCAGGGAGGGAGGCAACCCCTTTGTCCTGCTCTTTATGATGATAGTCGCGCCCATGGCCGCCATGATCATACAGATGGCCATCTCGCGTTCGAGGGAGTTCGGCGCAGACAGGGGCGGGGCGAAGATAGCGGGCAACCCCCTCTACCTTGCCGACGCCCTGAGGAAACTCGGCTACTACAACAACAGGATACCGATGCAGACGGCCAACGAGGCCACCGCCCACATGTTCATTGTGAGCCCGCTGAGGGGCGGAAACTCCATGCTCAAGCTCTTCAGCACACACCCGCCCCTGGAGGAGAGGATAAAGAGGCTCGAGGCCATGGCCATGGGACGGGCGTAACCGCTTTACGATTGAAGTCGACAAGCCGGAATGCAAAAGCATTCCGGCTTTTTTTTATGGTGCGCCAGGCATGGCGCGCAGCGCCGTGACTGGCGCTATTCCCCGAGCTGTGGTGGTGAGGGGATGGCTTGGGGGTGGAAGTCCCCTACCGGCCCGGCAAGGGGAACGGTTAGCCGAACGGCAAGGGTGTCCATCGTGA
>WGEY01000088.1 GCA_015492495.1 Deltaproteobacteria bacterium
GTCGCCTATCTCGTCGTGCCTCCCTACATAGACTACCGCATGTTGAGCATAGAGGTGGCGGCAGAGGCCAGAACGGCTCACCGGTATGACGACGACGAGATCAGGGACCGTATACTGGAGAAGGCGCGGTACTGGGAAGTACCGGTCGAAGCGGGGAATATAGAGATAGGAAGAGGGAGTAATGATATAGAGATATCGGTCGAATACGGGGTCCCGGTCCGTTTCTTTACGTACGAAAAGACCTTCTTCTACCGGATCTATCTCAAGGAACCCCTCAGAAAGACGTGAAGTAACACTTAGGTTAAAATACGCCATACATCTATCTATCAACCCTTTTAACTTAATCCCGTGAGATTAAGAAGGGGGGAGCAGAGTGAATACGGACACAGCGAAATTGACTCGGGAAGGCCTCCGCATCCATAAGGGTACGGAGGCTTTTTTTTGATGGGGGGACGTCCGGTATGAAACCCAGGGTGGTCATGGACGGCAAGGGTATCGAGAGGGCCCTTGCCAGGATTGCACATGAGATACTGGAGAGGAACAAGGGGACCGAGGATCTCGTGATACTTGGGATACCCACGAGGGGATACCATCTTGCCATAAGGCTCCAGCGCAAGATAGAGGAGATCGAGGGTGTGCGTGTGCCGACCGGGTCGGTGGATGCGACCCTGTACAGGGATGATATAGGGTTGAAGGAGACGCAGCCGCTCAAGAAGATGGAGATACCGATATCCATAGACGGAAAGGTCGTCGTGATGGTAGACGACGTGCTCTATACAGGCAGGACCATAAGGGCCGCGATGAATGCGCTCATGGACTTCGGGAGGGCGTTCTGCATCCAGTTGGCCGTGCTCGTGGACAGGGGGCACAGGGAGCTGCCCATAAAGGCCGATTACGTGGGCAAGAACATACCCACCTCACGGAGGGAAGGCGTCAAGGTTCATCTCGAGGAGGTGGACGGTACAAACGAGGTCATCGTCATTCAGGAGGATGAAGATGCATCCCCCTGAAGGTGCCTGGCGGGTGTCTGTCTGTGCTTGATGAACGGACTGCCGCTGTATTTGAAGATATTTTGCGGGCACCTGTCTATAGTGACACCGGCCACAGGCAGGCATTCTCCTCGATTCGTTGCAGGAAGCTTCAATCTCCCGGAGGCTTGACGCGGGTGGCTTCAGTCCGCGCACCTTGTCAAGTACCGGCCTTCGGGGCCATGGTCCCGCCGAACCGGCCGGGTGGAGGTTTACTGATCAATGCTTGACAGAAAGGATATCCTGGGTATCGAAGAGCTCGGGCGGGACGAGATCGAGACGATCCTCTCGACGGCGGCATCCTTCAAGGAGGTATCTACAAGGGAGATAAAGAAGGTCCCGACCTTGAGGGGCAAGACCGTCATAAACCTCTTCTACGAGCCCTCGACCAGGACGAGGACCTCGTTCGAGATCGCGGCCAAGAGGATGAGCGCGGACGCCATAAACATCTCCGTCTCCGCGAGCTCCATCAAGAAGGGCGAGACGCTGAAGGATACGGCGTTGAACCTCGAGGCCATGGCCCCGGACTGCATCGTGGTAAGGCACGGCTCTGCCGGCACCCCGCGCATGCTCGCAGGCTACCTCGACTGCAGCGTCATAAACGCCGGAGACGGCGCCCACGAGCACCCCTCGCAGGCGCTCCTGGACATCTTCACCGTGAAGGAGAGGTTGGGGCGTATAGAGGGGCTGCATGTCGTGATAGTCGGGGATATCGCCCATTCCAGGGTGGCGCGCTCGAACATCCACGGTTTCACGAAGATGGGGGCGAGGGTCACCGTGTGCGGCCCCCCGACTATGATACCTCCGGGTATCGAGTCCCTTGGATGCTCGGTGACCCATGAGATGGAAGGGGCCGTAGAGGACGCCGATGTCATAATGATGCTCAGGATCCAGCTCGAGCGCCAGACCAAGGCGCTCTTCCCCTCGATAAGGGAGTACTCAAGGCTCTACGGCCTCGATGCGGGCAAGCTCAAGAGGGCCAAGGAGGGGGTCATAATCCTCCACCCGGGCCCGATAAACAGGGGGGTGGAAATCTCCCCTGAGGTCGCCGATGGACCGTGGTCGCTCATACTGGACCAGGTCACGAACGGGGTGGCAGTGAGGATGGCGCTTTTCTACCTGCTCCTTGGAGGGGCACGGGAGTAGTGAGGGCCAGAAACGGCGCAGGTGGCATTGAAGCTTCACCGCGGTGTCGCCTGACTCAGACAGGCGCTCGATGGGCATCTTAAAGGCCTGAACACCTACAGGCAGGGACGTATGAGGAGACTTCTTTTAAAAGGCGGAAGGGTGCTTGACCCCTCGAGGTCGGTTGACGGGACATACGACGTCGCTGTGACCGGGGGCAGGATCGCATCCATAAGGCCGGCAACCGGTGAGCCTCCACGTGAAGAGGGATGGCGGGTCATCGATTGCACAGGGCTCCTCGTGATCCCGGGGCTCGTTGACATCCATACGCACCTGAGAGAGCCAGGCGAGGAGTACAAGGAGACGATAAGGACAGGGGCCGAGGCCGCCGCCGCAGGTGGCTTCACCACTGTACTGTGTATGGCGAATACCAGGCCCGTGAACGACAACGCCTCGGTTACGCGTTACATAAAGAAGAGGGCCGAAGAGGCCTGCGGCGTGAAGGTGCTGCCGGTCGGGGCCTTGAGCGTCGGGCTCAAGGGGGAAAGGCTCACGGAGATGGGGGACTTGAGGGATGCCGGATGCGTGGCGGTATCTGACGACGGGATGCCGGTGGTGGACGGTTCCCTCATGAGGAGGGCCCTTGAGTATTCAAGGATATTCGGGTTGCCGGTCATAAGCCATGCCGAGGATCCGCTACTTGCCGGGGACGGGGTCATGAACGAGGGTGCCGTGTCCACGCGTCTGGGTCTCAAGGGGATACCGAGGCATGCGGAGGAGATCATGGTCGCAAGGGACATAGCCCTGGCCGAGCTTACCGGCGGCAGGCTTCACATAGCGCATGTCAGCACGCGCGGCTCGGTCGAGCTGGTGAGGTCCGCAAAGAAGCGGGGGCTCGATGTCACGGCAGAGGCCACCCCTCACCACCTGGCCCTGACGGACGAGATGCTCCTCGGCTATGATACGGACTGCAAGATGAACCCGCCGCTCAGGACCGTTGAAGACAGGGATGCCCTGAGGGAGGGGGTCAAGGACGGCACCATTGATACCATAGCGACAGACCATGCACCGCACTCGTCCATAGAAAAGGATGTAGAGTTCGACGATGCGGCATGCGGGGTCGTGGGGCTTGAGACGGCCCTCGGCGTGGTTCTGTCACTGGTGGATGACGGTGTCCTGACACTCGACGAGGCGATACGTGCGATGACCGTTAACCCGTCCCGTGCCGTTGGCATCGATGCCGGAACACTTGAGGTGGGTGGAGCCGCAGATATCGCGATAGTCGACCTTGAAGAACGCTGGACAGTGGATCCTTCCCTCTTCAGGTCCAGGTCCAGGAATACTCCGTTCAAGGGCATGGAGATGAAGGGCAGGGTGATGAAGACGATAGTGGACGGTGAAGTGGTGTACGATCGAGAGGGTAAATCCTCCTGAGATGCACGGCGAACGCATGTATACAGGCATCATGGAAGATTCCCCGCGGCCTGCTCAGCGGGAGGCTTCAAAAGAGGAAAAGGCGGAGAATGGTACAAGGCATGAAGGAGCGTAAAAGGGCCATACTGGCGCTTGCCGACGGTACGGTCTTCGAGGGCTACTCCCTCGGGGCCGAAGGCGAGGTCTCGGGCGAGGTCGTCTTCAACACGTCCATGACCGGCTACCAGGAGATACTCACCGACCCTTCCTACAGGGGACAGATAGTAACCATGACCTATACCCAGCAGGGCAACTACGGCCTGAACCCCGAGGACATCGAGTCATGGAGACCCTGGGTCGAGGGGTTCGTCGTAAAGGAGCCATCGCTGTATCCCAGCAACTGGCGCTACCTGAAGGGGGGAGAGACGCTCGATGAGTACCTCGGGCGTAACGGCATAGTAGGGATATGCGGCATAGACACGAGGGCCCTTACAAGGCACATAAGGGAGAGCGGGGCCATGCCGGGTGTTATCTCAACCGTCGACGACGTCGCCGAGAACCTGGTGGAAAAGGCCCGGAGCATACCGGGGCTTCTCGGCAGGGACCTCGTCAGGGAGGTCACGTGTACGGAGCCGTATACATGGGACGAGGGGCTGTGGAACATCGAAGGGGGCTATGGAACCGGCAGGGCCGGGGTAAGGCACAGGGTCGTTGCCTATGACTTCGGCATAAAACGCAACATCCTGAGGAACCTCTTCTCGGCCGGATGTGACGTGACGGTCGTTCCCGCGGACACCCCCGCCGAGAAGGTACTCGAGATGGACCCTGACGGTATCTTTCTTTCGAACGGTCCAGGGGACCCCGAGCCGGTGAGCTACGCCCAGGAGAGCATAAGGAAGCTCATGGGCAGAAAACCCATATTCGGGATATGCCTCGGCCACCAGCTCCTTGCGCTCGCCCTCGGCGCAAAGAGCTTCAAGCTGAAGTTCGGCCACAGGGGCGGAAACCAGCCGGTTAAGGACCTCACGACCGGCCGCGTCGAGATAACGGCCCAGAACCACGGCTTCGCCATAGACATGGATTCCATGAAGGGTGTTGCAAGGCTCACCCACGTAAACCTCAACGACAACACGGTGGAGGGCATGGAGGTCAGGGAAAAGAGGCTCTTCTCGGTCCAGTACCATCCAGAGGCCGCGCCCGGACCGCACGACTCATCGTACCTCTTCGAGAGGTTCGTGAAGATGATGGAGGGATGAGATCCGGCGGCCCCTCCGGCTCATACAGGAAGATGACATCATGCCAAAACGTACTGACATAAGAAGGATCCTTCTCATCGGCTCAGGCCCCATCGTCATAGGCCAGGCATGCGAGTTCGACTACTCCGGCACCCAGGCCTGCAAGGCCCTTAAGGAGGACGGCTACGAGGTCGTGCTCGTCAACTCGAACCCCGCGACCATCATGACCGACCCAGACTTCGCGGACAGGACCTATGTCGAGCCCATCACCCCGGAGATGGTCGAGAGGATAATCGAACGCGAGAGACCTGATGCACTCCTTCCGACCATGGGCGGGCAGACCGCGTTGAACGTATCCGTGGCCCTCGCCGAACGGGGCGTGCTCGAAAGGCACGGGGTGGAGCTCATAGGTGCCAGCATAGAGGCCATAAAGAAGGCAGAGGACAGGGAGCAGTTCAGGCAGGCCATGTGGAAGATCGGGCTCGAGGTCCCGGGCAGCGGTGTGGCCAGGACCCTTGACGAGGCGAACGAGCTTGTTAAACGCTTCAACTACCCGGTCATCCTCCGGCCCTCCTTCACCCTCGGCGGAACCGGCGGCGGGATAGCCTACAACCGAGAGGAGTTCGAGGAGCTCGTGCGCCACGGGCTCGATGCAAGCCCCACCAGTGAGGTCCTCATCGAGGAGTCCGTCATCGGCTGGAAGGAGTACGAGCTCGAGGTGATGCGCGACAAGTTGGACAACGTCGTCATCATCTGCTCCATAGAGAACTTAGACCCCATGGGGGTGCACACAGGCGACTCCATAACCGTGGCCCCGGCCCAGACACTCACGGACAAGGAGTACCAGCTGATGAGGGACGCGGCACTCAGGATAATCCGCGAGATAGGGGTGGACACCGGCGGCTCGAACATCCAGTTCTCGGTAAACCCGAGGAACGGAAGGATGTACGTCATAGAGATGAACCCCAGGGTGTCGAGGAGTTCGGCCCTTGCGAGCAAGGCCACCGGTTTTCCCATAGCCAAGATAGCGGCGAAGCTCGCCGTGGGGTACACGCTCGACGAGATACCCAACGACATAACCAGAAAGACCCCGGCATGCTTCGAGCCCACGATAGACTACGTGGTCACGAAGATCCCGCGCTTTGCATTCGAAAAATTTCCGAAGGCAGACCCCACGCTCACCACCCAGATGAAGTCCGTGGGCGAGGTCATGAGCATAGGAAGGACCTTCAAGGAGTCCCTTCACAAGGCGCTCCGCTCCCTCGAGACCGGCTCCTCGGGCTTCGAGCGGGTGGTGCTGCAGAGGTCACGGGTGGGGACGTTACATGCACCGACGGATGTGGAGAAGGACGCCATCCTGTCGTGGCTCAAGACCCCCAGGGCCGAGAGGATATATTACATCGCAGAGGCCATGCGTGCCGGCATCGACGTGGCGAAGATCCATGAACTCACTGGGATAGATCCCTGGTTTCTGAACAACATAAAGGAGATCGTGGACCTCGAAGCAAGGATAGTCGAGGCATCCGCAAGCGGCGGACTTTCTTCCGAGCTACTGCGGAACGCCAAGGAGTGGGGCTTTTCGTACGAGATGCTGAGCGCCCTCACTGGAGACGATGTGGAGGTGCTCGTAAAGAGGGGCTCTGAGGCCGGTATCGAGCCGGTGTACAAGTGCGTGGATACCTGTGCAGCGGAGTTCGAGGCGTACACGCCGTACCTGTATTCGACCTACGAGCGCCCCTTCTACAACATAACAACCGGGCGGTCGAGGAGGGCCGAGTGCGAGTCTGCGCCTACCGGCAACAGAAAGGTCATTATACTTGGAAGCGGCCCCAACCGGATAGGCCAGGGCATAGAGTTCGACTACTGCTGCGTACACGCAAGCTTTGCCCTAAGGGAGGAGGGGTTCGAGTCCATAATGGTGAACTGCAACCCGGAGACGGTCTCAACGGACTACGACACATCCGACAGGCTCTACTTCGAGCCCCTTACCTTCGAGGACGTGATGGCGATAGTCGAAAGGGAGAGGCCCTACGGTGTCATCGTCCAGCTCGGGGGACAGACCCCCCTCAAGCTCTCCGTGCCCCTTGAGAGGGCCGGGGTCAGGATACTGGGCACACCGCCGGATTCCATCGACATCGCCGAGGACAGGGAACGCTTCGACGGGCTGCTCGATAGGCTCGGGCTCAAGAGACCGGAGAGCGGTATCGCCCGCAGCATAGACGAGGCGGTAAGTGTCGCAGGCGGTATCGGCTATCCGGTCATGGTAAGGCCCTCATACGTGCTCGGCGGAAGGGCCATGGAGATAGTCTACGACGAACCAAGCCTCATAGGCTACATGAGCAGGGCAGTGGAGGCCTCGCCCGAACACCCGGTGCTCATAGACAGGTTCCTCGAGGGCGCGGCGGAGGTGGATGTTGACTGCATAAGCGACGGCGGGGTGGTCGTCATAGGCGGCATAATGGAGCACATAGAAGAGGCTGGCGTTCATTCGGGGGATTCGGCCTGTTCGCTTCCGCCTTATTCGCTCGGGGCAGATGTTCTTGACGAGATAAGGCGACAGACGAGAGAGCTTGCCAGGGAACTCGGTGTCGTGGGGCTCATGAACGTACAGTTCGCCATAAAGGACGGTACGGTCTACATACTGGAGGTGAACCCGAGGGCGTCACGCACCATACCGTTCGTGAGCAAGGCCATCGGCAGGCCGCTTGCAAAGCTTGCGACAAAGCTCATGGTCGGAAGGACGCTCGAGGAGTTGGGTGTGACCGAGGAGGCGAAGCCCTCATACATCTCGGTCAAGGAGGCCGTTTTTCCGTTCATCAAGTTTCCCGGGGTGGACACCCTCCTCGGCCCCGAGATGAAGTCAACCGGAGAGGTCATGGGAATCGGCATGGACTTCGGAAGGGCCTTTGCAAAGGCGCAGATAGCAGCCGGCAACACCCTGCCGCTTGAGGGATGTGTCTTCATAAGCGTAAGGGACGAGGACAAGGCCGCGGTCGAGGGGGTTGCAAGGGAGCTCAAGGAGATGGGCTTCAGTATATTAGCTACAAAGGGGACCGCTCGCTACCTGACGCAAAGGGGGATCGAGGCCGAGATGGTGTACAAGGTCATCGAGGGGATGCGTCCCCATGTGGTGGACAGGATAAAGAGCAACGAGATCTCCATGGTCATAAACACATCCTTCGGCGCAAAGAGCGTGGAGGACTCCTACTCCATAAGACGGACCTCGGTGGAGATGGGGATTCCGTACTTTACCACGATCGCCGGTGCGCACGCAGCCACATGCGCCATAAAGGCGATAAAGAAGGAAGGGCTTGCGGTGAGGACCCTCCAGGAGTACCATGCCGGGGAGGCCGCCCTTCCAGGGACCGGATGAGCCGCCAACACCGCAGTCCCGCCCTTTTCCGGTATATGCAGACCCGCGTGCAGGAACAGCTTTTCCGTATCATAGACTCCATTGAAAAACCGGTGAACTTCGCCTCGAGGGACGGTTTTGCCCGTATTTCGAGCATAAGGGGGCTCGAGTCCCTGGTTGTGTCCCTGTGTGAGGAGGCATCGGGGACCGGTCTGCCCGGGGCGGTGTTGCGAAGCCTCGATGAACTGAAGTCGCTTTTCGAGGGGTTCGACGGCCTCCCGGTCGAGGTGAAAAAGGAACGCATCCGGAGGGCCGGGGAGATACTGGCATTGCTGAGGAATGTCTCGGCGTACAGCGGCGAGGACCGAAATAGTATTCGTGTTCCACCGGTCTCCGAGGTCCTGGACAGGCTCGGAAGGCTCTCCACCCCGCTCCGGTACGTAAAGGGTGTGGGGCCGAAGCTTGCCGAGAGGTTTAAGCACAAGGGGCTTTCCACGGTCGAGGACCTGCTCTACTTCCTCCCGATCCGCTACGAGGACCGCCGTTTCATGAAGAGGATATCCGATCTGGAGCCAGGCAGGCCCCAGGCAGGCACCGGTGAGGTGCTGGCCTCCTCTGAGGTGAGGTACGGAAGGCGCAGGGTCTTCGAGGCGGTGGTCTCGGACGGCTCGGGTCTTTTGAGGTTGAAGTGGTTCAACTACAGGCTTCCGTACATGAAAAAGAGATACACACCCGGCCAGAGGCTCACCTTCTACGGGACGGTCTCCGTCTTCGCACACCGCAAGGAGATGGTGCATCCCGACGTAGAGCTCCTTGAAGCCTGCGGTGAAGATGAGGAGACAGCCCGCCAGGCTGAAGGTATAGTGCCCGTTTATTCGCAGGTAGAGAACTTTCACCAGAAGACCGTAAGGGGGCTTGTTCACCGGATAGTCGAGGGTTACGCCTCCGTTGCACCGGGCTGCGTGCCGGAGGAGGTCCTTGAGCGGTGCGGATTCATCCCCCTTAAAGATGCCTTTTTCGGCGTCCACACCCCCGGGGACACCTCCTCGGTGGAGCTTGCAAGAAAGAGCCTCGTATTCGACGAGCTCTTCTCCCTCGAACTCGGTCTCGCGCTCAGGAGGAGGGGGATAAAGAGGGAGAGCGGTCTTGCGATGGACGGTGCCGGTAGGCTCTGTAAGAGGTTCCTTGAGATGCTACCCTTCGATCTCACCGGTGCCCAGAAGAGGGTCGTGGAGGAGATAAGGAAGGACATGGCCTCACCGCACCCGATGAACAGGCTTATACAGGGGGATGTTGGCAGCGGAAAGACGGTGGTCGCCTTTATGGCCGTTCTTCTGGCCGTGGAGTCGGGCTTCCAGGCGGCTATTATGGCACCCACTGAGATACTTGCGGAGCAGCATTTTCTTACGACCCGTTCGTATTGCGAGGCGTTGGGTATTGAGTCCGCCTTGCTCACGGGCGCCATGACGAAGTCCGAGAGGGAGAGGACGCTCCGTTCGGTGGGAGAGGGGGGCGTGGACCTTGTCATAGGCACGCACGCGCTCATCCAGAAGGGGGTGGCGTTCAGGAGGCTCGGGCTGGCGGTCATAGACGAGCAGCACCGCTTCGGCGTGGTGCAGAGGAGCGAGCTCAGGAAAAAGGGTACCGTGGGGGAAGAAGGTGGGCTGGGCGGTGTATCGCCCGACATCCTGGTCATGACGGCCACCCCCATACCGAGGACGCTTTCGATGACCGTCTTCGGTGACCTGGACGTGTCCGTCATAGACGAGCTCCCCAGGGGAAGGAGGCCGGTCGAGACCCGGATACTGAGGGAGAAGGACAGGGAAGAGGCGTACAGGATCATCCGCGACGAGGTAAGGGCAGGGGGGCAGGCCTATATCGTGTACCCGCTCGTCGAGGAGAGCGAGGAGCTGAGCCTGAGGGACGCCACCAACATGAAGGAGCACCTCGAAAGGGATGTCTTCGCAGACTTCAGGCTGGCCCTTCTCCACGGTAGGATGAAGTCCGCGGAGAAGGAGGCCGTGATGAAGGCGTTCAAGGCGGGCGAGGTCGACATACTGGTTTCGACCACCGTTGTGGAGGTGGGCGTTGACGTGCCGAATGCAACGCTTATACTCATAGAGCACGCAGAGAGGTTCGGTCTTGCTCAGCTTCACCAGCTAAGGGGCAGGGTCGGCAGGGGCTCGAAGAGGTCCCTTTGTCTTCTCCTTGCCCAGTATACGCAGAGCGATCTTACGTGGAGGCGTCTAAAGGTCCTCGAACAGACCATGGACGGCTTCAGGATAGCCGAGGAGGATCTAAGGATAAGGGGACCGGGTGACTTCATGGGAACACGACAATGGGGTATGCCCGCGCTCAGGATGCAGGATGCCCTGGCCGACCTACAGCTCCTCAAGATGGCAAGGGATGAGGCCTTCCGTTTCCTGGAGAGGGATCCGGAACTGTCTACAGCCGAGGGGCAGGCCATCAAGGCGGTGCTCAGGGCCAGGTGGAACGACAGGCTGGAGCTTGCCGAGGTGGGGTAGTCAGTTCAACGCGGTTTTCCGGGTTTCGGCCCGACGGTGCGCGCAGAACACCGCCACTAATACGGGCCTTATCCGTAACATCCAGTGCCAGGTTTTTTTCAGGCACCATAAACAGACCTGCACAGCGGCAAAGGCAACAGTGTATGTGTTGCAGTCTGGATGTTGATCTTCAAAAAAGATTGACAGATTTCCGCTGTCGTGATAAAGAGATCAGTGATTATTGAAGGATATGGGCGCATGCTCCCTGAATGACACGGTTTGCATGCAGAATTTGTTTATTCATCTTTAATGGAGGGTGTAAAGGTGGCCGTTAAGACCAAAGGGACGAGAGGAAAGGGTAAGGGTGGAGGCAAGGGAGATGACAGGAAGAGGTTGCTTTCTAGGCTCTTCCATATCAAGAGGGAGCTGGAGCCACTTCTATGGAAGCTGCCGTGCATACAGGGGGTGGGGGTGGGTTACAAGTATACAGGCGGAAGGATGACGAGGCAGCCCGCCATAATCGTCTTCGTGGCGAGAAAGGTTCCGGCCAGGTTCCTGGCGGTCTCCGGGATAGTGCCGGCAAAGCTCGTCATACCGGATCCCATGGAGGACGGAAAACCAATGGAGGTCGTAACGGATGTCTTCGAGTCCGGCTACTACTCGGTTCATTCATACACCTCAAAGCACAGGCCGGCCCACGGCGGTGACAGCATAGGACACATCGATGTGACCGCCGGCACATACGGTTGTGTTGTGCAGGATATGCAGGCCCTCAGGCAGGAGGACAGGATGGAGATGGTCATACTGAGCAACAACCATGTGCTGGCAAACAGCAACAACGCCTCCCCAGGGGATCCCATCCTGCAACCCGGACCTTATGACGGGGGCACGATAAGGGATAAGATAGGCGTGCTCAAACGTTTCGTCCCGATCAGTTTTTCCAAGGACGAGTGCAACTACGTGGATGCGGCCATCGCAACCGCGGAGTGCGGCGACATGTCGTTCGACATACACGATGTCGGCGGTATCACAGGTTCCTACAACGTAGGTATAGGGGACCTCGGCAAGGAGGTTCAGAAGACCGGCAGAACGACGGGGCACACGACCGGAAGGATCATTGCGATCGACGCCACCGTCAGCGTCAACTACGGCGGTGGACTCAAGAAGAAGATAGCGAGGTTCTGCAGGCAGATACTGACGACCGACATGTCGGAACCCGGTGACTCGGGCTCGGCCGGCATGACCATGGACGGCAAGGTCTTCGGACTCCTTTTCGCCGGCAGCGACCGGCAGACCATCTACAACAGGATCGAGCTTGTTGAGAGTGCCCTTGAAGTAAAGGTCGTACCCGGCAATGGCACGGTCTGCTGAGGTGTTCTAACGCGCGTGGAACTCACCTGACTCCTGCACATCCACGCCCACGCCGTCAAGCTCCTTGGGGATGAGATCCCCGGCCTTAAGGTGTGCAGGATCCACCTTCTTTTTCACGTAGACCACGATACACCTCTCGTCGGTGTATTCACCCTCTCTCTCCCGCAGCCCCACGGCGACACCTGTCACATTCGGGTATGACAGGAGCATGGATTCGTACTTCTCCTTTATCTTTGATATGTCCCGGCCCATTTTGTTATACCTCCAATTTATGCCACTAGTGTGGATTTGTCAACCGTCGCCGCAGTCGGCGTGTCTCCTGTCGAATATTTTCCTGCGGCCGTTGACGGTACCGTCCGGAGGTGTTTGCAGATTTCGCTAACATAAAATCCTTACGCTGCCGATATGTATTTGTAGGGCGGTAAAAAAAATCACATTCAGGAGATGAGATCATGTCGAAGCGTAAGACGCACGGGCTGAGCTTCCGTCATAGTGTCGACCGCATGGTCGACCGTGCCATAGAGGTTGTAGGCCTCGAGCCCGGGCTGGCTGACGCCATAAAGGGCTGTAACGCGGTCATAATGGTTCGGTTCCCGGTCGAGATCAAGGGCAAAATAGAGGTGTTTACGGGCTGGCGGGCTACTCACAGCATACATCGCCTCCCGGCAAAAGGAGGCATCCGTTACGCCACGACGGTGGACCAGAACGAGGTCGAGGCCCTGGCGGCGCTCATGACATACAAGTGCGCCATAGTCGATGTGCCTTTCGGAGGCTCCAAGGGCGGGTTGCATATAGACCCGCGCAAGTATACCAGGAGCGAGATGCAGCGCATCACCCGGCGTTTCGCCAGGGAACTTGCGACAAGGGGGTTCTTGAGCCCTGCCACAAATGTGCCTGCACCCGACATGGGCACGGGTCAGCGCGAGATGGCCTGGATAACCGACACGTACAAGCACCTCTACCCGGAGGACATAAACTACTTTGCATGTGTTACCGGCAAACCCGTGCACATGGGCGGCATCCGCGGACGCGTGGAGGCGACCGGTCGGGGGGTACAGTACTCATTGCGGGAGTTCTTCCGCCACCCAGAGGATGTCAGGGCGGCCGGCCTGAGCGGGGGGCTCGGCGGAAAGCGCATAATCGTTCAGGGGCTCGGAAATGTGGGATACCATGCAGCCAAGTTCCTCTCGGAGGAAGACGGTGCCAGGATCGTCGCCATAGTGGAGCGTGACGGGGCGATCGTCGACGAGAGAGGACTTCCTGTGGATGAGGTCAAGCAGTTCATGCTCGAAAACGGCGGTGTGAAGGGCTTTCCCGGTGCCGTGTACGTGGAGGACGGTGCCGGGGTCCTGGAGATGGAGTGTGATATACTCGTTCCGGCGGCGCTCGAGGGTGTGATACATAAGGAAAACGCCCCGCGCATCAAGGCGAGGCTAATAGCGGAGGCGGCAAACGGCCCCACGACATTCGACGCCGACATGCTCTTGAACGAGCGCGGTGTGGTGATCCTGCCGGATGCCTATGTCAATGCAGGGGGCGTGGTCGTATCGTACTTCGAGTGGGTGCGAAACCTCAACCACATCCGCTTCAGGCGCATGGAGCGAAGGCTCGAAGAGCGCCGCGGGCAGCACATCATAAACGCCCTTCAGGAGGCCACCGGCAGGGATCTCCCCGAGTGGGTAATAAACGAGTTGACCCACGGAGCGGATGAGCTCGATCTCGTGCGCTCCGGCCTCGACGACACCATGCGGCTCGCCTACCAGCACATCCGTGAGCTCAAGGCATCGAACCCGAAGGTTACCGACTACCGTACCGCTGCGTACGTCATAGCCATAGAGAAGATAGCGCGCTCCTACCTGGATACAGGGGTATACTGAAACTCGCGGCTGCCGGGCCGTAAATCCGCGTGGTTCAAGGACCGCCCGTAGGGTTTGCAACACAGTACGTCGTCTAGCGGCGGGGTGCGGTCCCGCCTTTCCGGGGTCGTCTTGCGGCCGTGGAAATCCCTATCCCGTCGTATTACCTTCGATGAGCTCTCTTACGGCCCTCAGCAGATCCGTCAACGTGTATGGTTTCTGCAAGAAGCGAAACCCCTTTTCGCGTATAAGCTCCAGTTGCGACTTCCGTCCCGTGTAGCCGCTTGTCAAGAGCACCCGGAGATCCGGCTTGCTGGAGAGGAGCCTGTTGACCAGTTGAACGCCGTTTTCATCTGGCAGGACGACGTCGCTGCAGACAAGGTGGATCCGGTCCTTTTCCCTTTCGAATGTGTCCATGGCCTCCTTGGCGTTCGTTGTCTCAAATACGGTGTAGCCGTTTTTGCGGAGCAGCGACGCGCACGACCTGAGCACGATCTCTTCGTCCTCCACCAGAAGAATCCGCTCTCCTTTCCCGTTGAGCTCCTCTTTGGGGATGTCCCTTGTCTTGTGTTCGCTCCTTTCCATTGCACGGCAGGCGGGCAGGTAGACCTTGAAGGATGTACCTTTTCCTTCTTCACTCTGAACATTGATCCAACCTTCGTGCTGTTTGACGATGCCATAGACCACGGCAAGCCCCAGCCCGGTGCCCTTTCCGACATCCTTTGTGGTGAAGAACGGCTCGAAGATGTGCTGGATGACATCCTTGTCCATGCCTTCACCGGTGTCCTCGACGGTGAGGCAGACAAAGCTCCCCGGCCGTGAATAGGGTATCAGCCTGCTTGAGGCTTCATCGATGACAACATTTTCCGTCCTGATGGTAAGTATACCGCCGTGCTGCATGGCATCGCGTGCGTTTATGGCGAGGTTCATCACAACCTGCTCGATTTGGGCAGGGTCGATCTTCACCCTCGGCAGATCGGCCGCGAGCTCGGTTGCAAGCTCGATGTCCTCGCCTATGAGACGTAAAAGGAGCTTTTTTATGTCCGTGACGAGGTCGTTGATATCAAGCACCTTTGTCTGGAGCACCTGCCTGCGGCTGAAGGCCAGGAGTTGACGCGTAAGCGATGCAGCCCTCTCTGCGGACTTTCTGATCTCTTCAACGTTTTTGCGTAGCCGTTCTTGGTCGCCGAAGCTGTCCAGGACGAGCTCTGAGTATCCCATTATCGCTGTTAGCAGGTTGTTGAAGTCATGTGCAACTCCACCTGAGAGCTTTCCGATGGCCTCCATCTTCTGTGCCTGGAGCAGCTGGATCTGGAGCCGCTTTTTCTCTTCCTCATAGAGTTTTTTCTGTGTAACGTCTTCCTTGAGTGCGACAAAGTGAGTGATGGTTCCATCTGCGTCGGTTATCGGTGAAATACACGTATGCTCCCAGTAAAGCTCGCCGTTCTTTTTCCTGTTGTAAAGCTCTCCGGTCCATACGCCGCCGGATGTGATCGTCTTCCACAGCTCTCTGTAGAACTCCGGCGGGTGGTGGGAGGACTTGAGGAACCGCGGATTCCTTCCTATGACCTCTTCGCAGGCGTAGCCGGTCAGCTCCGTGAACCTTGGGTTGACGTATTCGATGTTACCCCTGGTGTCCGTGATGATGACGCTGCTCGGGCTCTGTTCCACCGCGTGAAAGAGCTTGCGAAGCTGCTCCTCGGTCTTCTTGCGCCCGGTGACGTCTGTGTAGAATTCTATGCGTCCACCGGCATATAGCCCGGACCTGATCGGCTGGCTCCAGTGCTCGAGATGCCGCTCCTTGCGTTCGCCTTCGGGCAGCACATGGCACTCGAAGCTCCTTATGGATGTATTGTCCTCGTATGTCTCCAGTATCCTCTCTGCAAAAGCTTCGGGTTCCTCGAAGATATACTTTATCCGTTCGCGGACGAGCCGCCTGTTGTCCATTCCGATGATATCTTCTCTTCTCAGGCCGAAGAACTGTTCAAGGGCCAGGTTCAGCCAGACGATCCGGAACCCTGAGTCGAGTATGACGATACCCACTCCGGAGCTGTCGAGGACATCGTTTGTCAGTGAACGGTGCTTTGCTTCACTCTCCTGTAGCGCCCTCTCGGCTCGTTTGCGGTCAGTGATGTCGCGCCATATGCACCTGCAGAACGATACGTTTCCATGTTCATCACGCACCGCCGATACCTTCAGGCTCACGTCTATCCTGCTACCGTCTTTTCTTTTCAATTGCAACTCGGCATTATCTGCCTCGTCCGTCTCGACGAACAGGAGGCCGTCCTTTCCCGGATCCTCGACACATTCCATATGGTATATGTCCGAGACTGGGCGGCCTACGAGCTCGTCCTTGCTGTAGCCCAGCGTTGCGGCCAGCGTCTGGTTGCACTGAATGATCTTTCCGGTCCTGGCGTCAACTGATCCGAACATATCAGGGGCGTAGTCATACAGGTCCTGGTACTCCCTTTTGGACCTTCTCAGTTCACGCTCCCTTTTTTCCAGGGCATCGACCTTTTCGGAAGCAGCCCGCACATTCGAGTAGAGCAGCGCCGAAAGGGCGAAGACTATGAAAGTAATGCTGTTTATGCCTCCGCTGACGGGTGAGAGCGCATGCCACACATCGGGATACCCGGCGGTCATGAGCACCCTTTTGACTATGTGTGCAACCGAACGGGAGATAGCGAAGACGGCGAGGGCAAGCGTCTGGGCGTAGAGGAAAGTATAGAGGGCGGTATAGCGTCTCTTCCTGTAGATCTCCTTCATGAGCCTTACACCGTAAATGCTCATGAGGATCATGGTTGACGAGCCGAGGACGTCTATCAGCCATACCAAGGACATCGGCGCCTGCATCACGGCTCCTCCTTCTCGTCCTTGAACGACTTTATCCCCATGACAAAGGCCGCCATCGCACCGACCGAGAGGAAGTGATCGAGGATCTTGCCCGCATAGAACACCTTCGCAATCAATGTGGATATGTCGATCTTCTGGGTCCATGCACGCACGGAGCCGGAAAAGAACTCGGGCGATAGCGGTTCTCTTATCCAGTGGACCGTAAATGTATCGATGTTCCATAGAAGGAACAGGAAGGCCGCTATGCCGATGAACCTCCACCCCGGGGCAGCGTTGGGACCCGCTTTATCTGTATGAAAAGGACGGCCATGGAAAACATGAAGAAGAGGTGGGCGATCTGATGGGTGTAGAGCCCCTCTGGATCTGCATGTTCCTGGGTAGCCAACGCATCCGGACAGGCTATCAATATCAACAGGACGACGACGGGAATAACCTTTTTAAGCACCGCTATACTTCCTCGGGGTACGCGTGTCCGGTTGCAGTGACCATGTACCCCTTTCCGGTGACGGACTGACCCGGGACCTTCGTGAGCCACCCCCTGTTTGGCGTGGTTGTAGTGACGGACGTCGTTGCGCAGACTTATGTAACCGTTCCCCACCAGTTATAATTCGGCGGAATTCCGGAAATCTGTAGATGAGATTAAAGCGTGGCAACATATGTCCGCCGGGCGGTGCTCTACGTACTTAACGATGCGTTTTTGATGCCGTGGCCGGTGTAAGGATCGTGGGCGCAGTTATATGCGGAAGGAAGGTCAAAGGCACATGCGGCAGGTAGGTTACCCGAGATGCCTTCGTTGCAAAAGACGCTAAAGCGCCCGAGGTGTGCTCGACCTCGCACCGTATCTTCAGAACCACAGGAGGAACTGATCTGCGGGAAGGCTTCTTTGAAGGAGAGAGGTGAGGGGACGCGAAAGGTTCAGAAGGGATGTGGCGGCCTTGCCGGTTCGTCCGAGGTGCCTGCCGAGTATCCCGGTCAGGTCGGAGAGTGCATCGAGTATCCAGGAGACAGGCTGGTTACGCTCGGTCCGGCCGAGCCCTCGGGCAAGGCCCCTTGCCTTGGTTATTCTTTTCTCGGCCATCCCAAGGGCCGAGCCGATATCCGTGCCGCTCATGATTATGTGGTTTTTCCCGGAGCGTTTGCGGTCGTACTCGAGGTCCATGGCGTCGTCTATCAGCTGGCCGGCCTCGCCAGTGAGCCTTCCTATCTCGGCGTACCGCTGCCTTACGTCACAGCCGGCGCTTGCCGTGGGAAAGAGCACGCCTATGACCCTGTCTCCGCAGGACTTCCTGTATAGGTATGTTTGGGGATCGGTCGCCTCCTCGCTCGATATGAGTGTCTTAATGACATCGAAGAGGCGGCTCCTTATGGCGCGCAGCTCTTCGAGGTTTATCTCACCGCGGCGAACCTCCTCGGCCAGGGCCATGTCCATGAGGTCCCTGTACGCATGGGAGATATACAGGAGCCTTTCACCGAACCTGTCGTAGCTGGCCTCCTTGTCCAAGAGGTCATCCATACACGCGACCATGGATGAGAAGAAGCCTGCGGCCACCTGCAGCTCACCCCTCGATCCGAGGATATCGGCCATCACGCCGATGCAGACCTCGGTGAGGGCGCCGCCGTCGGCGTTTAGTGGATAATCTCCGATCATGCCGCGGGTATAGGCGAGCTCTACCGCTGGCCTTATGACTGGACCTGCGAGGTCGAGTTCACTCCTCATGATGTGGGATGCAACGGGGTCCGTCTCTCGGAGGTAGGGGGGTGTCCTTGGCTTTGCGGATATGGAGAGGTAGTCGCGTATTATCAGGCCACGCCGGAGCGAGGACCTATTCCTTAGCCTTCTTATGGAAGCCGGTGGTATGGTATTCGACGGCGCCATGGGTTTAAATGCATGGCGGGCTCATTACCTGAAGCCCGCCGCGTGTTGGCGGGTGAATATGATACAAACTCCCTTGCGTTCGGTGGCCATGCAGCTTGCTGCATGATGCTTCAAAAGATACAACAATGCGGCCAGGCATGCAAGGGGCTTTTAAAAACTCCACAGCTCCTTTTGTTAAGGTTTTCCCTTGTGGTGCCTGTCTGGCGGAGGTCTTAAGGGTTTTCCTTGTTATTCCGCTTGCTTCTATGTCTCATCGATGTTTCTTGCACCTGTAGGCCTCCAGGAGGGGGATATGACGCCTGTTTCACCTCTGCTTTCAAGGATGGTCCCCCAGGTAAGAGTAAACTCGCCGAAGCTTTCGTTGACCGTATCCATGGCCCGAAGGAGATCGGTCCGTCTCCTGTCCTCTTCAAAGAGACTTTCCTGGCAGAGGTGCCTTGCAAGTACGTCCATGGCTATACCTATGAGCCTTACGGCCTTTTTGAGCTCTATGGAGTCCATTATCCTCAGTGCATGGAGGTATACCGCGCGGGTGTCGTTTGTTGGGCAGGGGAGAGGCCGGCTCCTTGTGAAGGTATGGAAGTCGCTGTATCTGACGGTGAGTATGAGCCTTGTTCCGGCAAGGCCGTGCTTTCTTGCCCTGCTGCATACCTTCTCGGAGAGCCTTAGGAGGTACGCCTTAAGGGTTTTCGTATCAGAGGTGTTACGGGGCAGTGTGATGGAGTGTCCCACGCTCCTTGTCCGCTCCTGTTCTTCCACGCTTGCAACCGGGCTCGTATCTATCCCCTGTGCCATGAGCTTGAGCCTCTCTCCGGTCATGCCGAAGCTGCTTTTCAGTATGCCCGCCGGACAGTCCGCAAGCTGACCGCAGGTCCTGATGCCCATTGCGTTCAGGCGTCCCGCGAGCTTTCGTCCTATGCCGCAGAGGCGCTCGACGGGCAGCCTTTCCAATACACTTCGCACCTCTCCTTCCTCTATGAGCACCAGGCCGTCGGGCTTTTGCATGGACGAGGCGAGCTTGGCCATGAGCTTGTTAGGGCCTATACCAACGGATGAGCCGAGCCCGGTCTCTTCCCTTATCCTCTTTTTTATGGAGAGCGCTATGGTCCGTGGCGTGCCGAAGAGGGAGGTCGAGCCTGTAACATCGATGAACGCCTCGTCTATGGAGAATGGTTCGATCTTGGGGCTGAAGCCCTCAAGTATGGCCAGTATGCGCCTAGAGGTGTCGGTGTAGATGCGGTTGTTGGCCTTTACGAAGACGACCTGCGGACAGAGCCTTCTTGCCTCGTATATGTTCATCCCCGTCCTGACCCCGTACCGCCGGGCATGGTACGAGGCGGTCGTTATAACGGTCCTGTGGCCCCGGCCTATAACGGCCACCGGCCTCGAGCGGAGCGCCGGGTTGCGCCTCTGTTCTATCGATGCGAAGAAGGCGTCCATGTCTATGTGGAGTATGGTGCGTGCGGCCATGCTACGCCTCCACCTGCTCGAGCCTCCACACCATGGTGTAGGGGTTGTAGGATAGCTCAAAGAGTGTTGTCCCGTCGGTCACCGAGAAGTGGACTATGCTCGTGTGTCCGTGCCGCGTGCGCCACGTGTAGGTTATCTCCTTCACGGGATATACCCTGCCGTTCCACCTGAACTTCACGGGCCTTACCCCATTGTCGAAGACGGCGATGACCTTTATGGGTTCCTGAAGATGCATGGCGAGCGAATGAAATCTCCTTGAACGTGCATTGCGAGCGCCTGTCTGCGTGTGGTTCACCCTAACAGGCAGGCATTTCCCGAAGCCCGCTACGGGTTAGCGAGCGAAATACAATCGGATAATTCCTTACATGAGAAGATTCCCTGTCTGCTACAGGCAGGCCTTAGCCCACTCGATGGAGCTTCAATTTGAAGGTCTTTTGCAGTGCATCTATTTATTACTGGACCGTCCGTCCATGTGTTTTATTACCGATACGACCTTGCCTATGATTGAGAACTCCCCGGCCTCCAGTCTGATGGGCTCCATCTGCGGGTTTTCGGGCTTCAGTACGACAGCCCTACCCGTCCTGAAGAACCTCTTTACAGTGGCATCGCCGTCCACCATGGCAACGACTATTTCGCCGTTGGATGCGTCGGCCTGCGGCCTTACTAGGACGTAATCGCCGTCCTCGATGCCCGCATCCACCATGCTTTGGCCCTCGACCCTCAACATAAACGCCCCCCTGCACTTGAAAAAGTCCGGATCAAGGGTGACGTAGCCGGTGATGTCCTCTACGGCCGGATGGGGCTTGCCGGCCCTGACCCTGCCGGCTATCGGCACCTGTACGGCCCCGGTGCGTGACAATATGTCTATGGCCCTTGAACGGTTCGCGCTCCTCCTTATGAAGCCCTTTTTTTCAAGGGCCTCGAGGTGCTTTCTCGCGTTCTGGGGGCCTTTGATGCCGAACCTTACGCATATTTCCCTCAAGGAGGGGGCATAGCCGTGCTCGGAGATGAACTCCCTTATGAACTCCAGAACCCCTTTCTGCCTGTGGGTGAGCCTTCTTTCATCCATGAACATGCATGCTGGCGCCCGCCTGGGCGGGAACGCTCGCAGTCAGGCGATTCGTCAGCCAAGCGTGCATTCCCCGCCTTTAGGCAGAGTATTGTGTTATCTTTTGGGTAACTTTTGTTATCCTATAGTAAGGCGAAACCTCCTGGATGTCAAGGTGTAAATGCGGTATCTGTAGGGAATGTTCGGATTTGTTCCCATTGGGCCAACGGCTGCCTGGGCACGTGGATACCCCGAAGGCACGAAACGTTTTCCGCTGGTTCTGTTTTTTTATTGACACGGTTCGGTCCAGCTAATAAAATGAAGGTGACTTCACGTAAGCCTTTCACGGTGAGCTGCGTGAAGTCCGTGTGCCAACGCATCTTCACCATTAAGGATACGCATCATCACGGCTTTCACTTCAACTTTGATCATCACATCTTGACGGGTTCTCCACAGCTTTCCGTGTTCGCTCACGGCTGCTACACCTTTGAGATGCATCAAGGATCCACTTTTTGACATACCACTTTGATATACCATGGCGGGAGTTTCGCATCTGTGGGAGCCCGATTCAGGGCTTCTCAGGGATATAGAGTCAATGGCCCGAGATTACAGGCGCAGGGCCGAGGAGCATCTCAAGCCCATTGTATCCTCATACTATCCGGCGCTTCTCGATGGCGGCGGGGAATACCGCAAGATGATAGAGCTCTCCACCAAGATGACAATGGTAGGCCATGCATGCACGGAGATAGGCGGATACCGCTTCGACGAGAGGAGGCGGAGGATGAGCGCGCTCTTCGGTGCGTGCTGCTTCATCGGCGACAGCTTCATAGATGACTTCGGTGATGATGCGGCAAGGGAGTACATCGAGCGCTACGAGCTCTTGCTGACCAGGGGCTGGTTCGATATAAGGAACGACCGCGAAAGGCTGTTCTTCGTCATCCTCACAAGGCTCTTCGGGGAGCGTGACGTGCTTGACCCTATGCTTAGACAGGCGATATTCTCGCTCTTCCTCGCCCAGAAGAGGGACGTTGATCTGAGGCTTGATCCCGGGTGGCTGAAAGTGCTCAGGCGCAGGTCAAGGCTCGATCAACTCAGGGTGTGCGCGCGTGACAGGAGCGGGCATGCCATCACGGTGCTTTCGCTTTTCCTGGTTCCGGGCTTTCCGCTCAGGTACCACCACCTGCTGTACACGGCCGGTGCGCTCATAATGTACATAGACGACCACGGCGACTGTTACTCGGACCTGTACCACAACAGGGTCACCTACATGAACCAGGTGAAAAACCCTTCGGTCACCCTTCTCAGGGCCTTTGCCAGGGGCACCGAGCGCCTGAGAAAGGGGCTTCCCGAGGGCAGGGGACGGGAGATACTCCTGGCGTTCCTGTACAGGTACTTCATCACCAGGATCGAAAAGCACCGGCTGGAGAGGGACCGGGGAAGGTACTCTTGGACAGTGTATGAGTAGGAAGCCGTCCGGGAAGGGGGTTGGCCATGGGACGGTTGCACAGAGGGCGGGCCTCGGTGACTCCATAGCCATCATGATACAGGAGCTCCGGAGCCGGGGCAGGATAGACGACAGCCAGCCGCTTTTAAGGATAGATTATCGAAAGGAGGCGGCAACTGCCCCTTTTCAGTTCGACATGGCCAATGCAAGGCTCCACCGCACCTCTTGCTGTGCGATACCGAGAGGGTCTAAGTCAGCGCTTTACGCCGTCTGGACCCCGGCCCCCGAGGACATGGAACTGGCCTGCAAGAGGTGTCGCCCAGTCATGCCTGTAGAGGGAGAGGAAGATGAGATGGCCAATGGAAAGGACGGAGGAAGGGAGAGGGAGTTTGCAACGGATATCATCTTCGGCTTCCTGTCGATAATAGACCAGTTCGGCTCGGTCCTTACCGAACGCGGCAGGGAGTACCGTAGTTCGGAGCGCGGAAAAGAAGTGGTCAAGGCCTTCGAAACGCTCTACTCGGAGCTTACGAGGAAACAGAAAGAGGCGCTCGATATCACCGTGTCGTCGCTTGATGTGCTTGTAGGCGCGGTGCGCAGGTACAACGAGGGGTTCGGTACAAACGGAACCAACGGCCGTTCCGCCGGAAAGGGCACAGGGGCGCATAAGAAGAACGGGAATGGAAGGCCGCGGGGCTGACTGAAGATCTTGACAACGACCTTGGTTGTGCAATACTTTGACCATCCGTTTATCCAACAGGAGTATACATGTCCGCATCGATAGTGCTCAGGGTTAAACTCGGACCGTTCGTTACCATCGAGGTCACCGGTGACAACTGCGAGGAGATCACCGAGGCCCTCGACGGATACGAGGCGCTCAATAAACGCATCGACAACATGTGCAGCGACCTCGTTGCCCATATCTACCCAGAAGGCCTGGAGGAACAGGAGGGCGCTGAGGAGCAGGAGGAGCGTAAGCAATGAAGTTCTGGGCAAAGGGGTTGATGAAGAGCGCACCCGGTGTGAAGGCAAGCGTGGAGATAGACCCGCTGAAGGTCGAGGGCAGCGTAAAGGGCAGCTTCAAGGGCAGCGTGGGCTCGATCTCGGCCGTTGTGGATGAGATCCCCATACGCCTGGCCGTCCCGTTCATGAAGCGAAGGTGCAGGCCCCCGGTGGTTGCCACCATCGGCGGCTTCAGGCTCAAGCTCAACCCGTTTACGGTAAATATAGAAGGCGTCTCGTTCGATATCGGCGGGGTCCTCGGTACCGAGGGCATAAAGTCGACACTCGACTGCCAGGTCGCGTGCAGGACAGAAATGGATGTAAAGGGCGGCGCGTCGGCCAAGCTCGGCAGGCTCGAGTTTCACCTCGGCGACGACACGGAATGCGACTACGAGTTCGAAGAGGGCGATTAGCCGGCACCGTTTTTCCAGCCCTTACTGTTCCGTGTCCTTAAACGTAACCGTCTCCAGACTCCGGGGAAAAACAGTTGCACGGACATTCTCCATATAAAGGTCATCGCTGCGCTCCCCCTGCGGCACACCATCAGGTCATCTGTCAGCATCAGGTGGAGGTCGAGGTCTGGCCCGCTGATGCGGAGGTCTACTTTAGCGACGAGAGGTACGCAGACCCGGTCAATACCCAGGTAAGGTTTGATGCGGTAGTCTACAACGCGCCTACCGACAGGGTCACCTGGGAGGTCAGGGACCTCGCCGGCGGTCCCGGGGCCGGGCACATCGACCCGTCGGGGCTGTACACCGCTCCACCGAAGGGGACGCTTCCGCACGGGCTCACCGATGTGGTAATAGCGACCTCGGTCGACGATCCCTTGAGAAGTGCCCGCGCCCACGTAAGCCTCATCGGCCGCGGCCCCGAGCCTGCGCCCGAACCCCTCATAGAGGTATTTCCAAGGCAGACATACCTCTACTACCAGGCGGGCAACGCCCCCGACCACAACGAGTTCATAGATAAGAGCAACAAGGTACAGCTCTTCAGGGCGGTCCTGCATAACGTCGGCTCCGCAGAGGAGATAGAGTGGCTTGAAAACGGCATACCGGTGTGGTCGAGTACCGTGCCGTGGCACCTCTACACCGCGCCGATTATGCCGGATGCGAGCTTGCGAGTTGTGACGATAACCGCGCGCCTCAAGGCCAGGCCCCAGATAAGGGACGACGCCAAGGTGAAGCTCATAAACTACAGGTGGCCGGGTATCGTTCCGATAGTGTATCTGTAACGCATAGGAGGCCTTTCGAAGATGGGTAACGTAACACTCACCAGCGGCTCCAAGGTAACGCTCAGAGACGGCTCCAAGATAACCATAAAGGAAGACTCGCGGATCGGTGTCACCGAGGTACGCAGGATAGACCCGCTCCAGATAAAGGCCATTCAGGGCATAGCACCGGTCGCCACACACATAAAAGAGGTGAACCACATAGATCCGCTGACGGTGGAATCGCTTTTCATCGACGAGATAAGGCACATCGATCCGATAAAGGTGGAGAAGTTCAACGTCACCAACCTGCCGACCGTGAACATGAGCCTCAGGCAGATGCCCCCGGTGGACCTGAACGTCAGGAGGCTCCCGCCGGTATCCATAGGGACCCACCAGGACTTCCACGTGCCGTCGAATTATACGGTGAGGGGGCGGTTTCTGGGCATAGAGTTCTTCCGCATACACCTTGACGGCCATACCGCTCTCTTACCCAGGGAGCGCTACAGGCGCGAGCAGGGAAGAAGGCACGAGAGGAGCTTCCCCGAGGTCGCAACGGCCGGCAACCCGGCGATTCCTTCCATCCACCGGGAGTCCGGAGCCCATAGGAAGGGCGGCGCATCCACATGCCTCTCCGGAGTTTCGGGGTACGCGGCCGGAGGTGGGGCCGGAAGGACCACGGCGCACAAGGCGGCCGGTGGTTCGAGTTACGTAGGGAGTGTCTCTGTGGGCGAGGCGCCGTCTGCGGGGCATGGCGGATGGAATGGGGCCGTGTCACGGACAGGAACGACCGCGTACCGTAAGGGCGGCACCCTTGCCGTAGGCATGCCTGATGCGAGCTTCAGCATACCGGATACCGATGCAGCCTCGAAGCAGGGGCCTGATGCGGGTGACGGAGTCATTGCGAGGATAGAAAGATGAGCTGTGATCACAATAATCATCCGCATTACCATGGAAGGCGTGGACACGAAGGATATCACCGCGGCTGCGGCACTTCGTATCCGCCGGCCGCCCATCCCGGACTCATGGGTGTTTTCGGTGCGATGATAAACCTTGCGACATCCTCTCTTCAGGGAGGGGCTAGGATAGTAAAGACGGTGGTCGAGGGGTCTGTCTGGTATTCGCACTGCGAGACCCCCTGTCTTCCCATGCGCTGCTCGTGCTGCTGCGGGCCGGTTGTGCACCGCTGTCACGTGGAGTGTGTGCCGAGGACCTACGGCTGCTGTTGTTGCTGTTAGTGCGGGATGCATCGGTGTCCCGTTGAGAGTGAGATAGGACAACGGAGGGGGATAGACTTATCATGGTTGAGACAGAAGTGCGCAAAGGCGGTGCCGCCTCGGTGCCGGGAAAGGGCGGATCCTCGAAGAAGGCGGCTGCCGGAAAGAAGAAGGCCGCCTCATCCGGCAGCGGGAAGGCGGCCGCTGCAGGAAAGGGTAAGAAGCAGAAGGCCGGGAGGGCGCGAAAGACCGAAGCAGCCTCGCCGGGCAAGTCGGCCCGGGGTGAAAAGGCGGTGGAGGAGCTCTTCGGAAGGGGTGACCAGGTCGTCTCGATATTCAGCAAGGGGCTCGATCTTGTCGAGGCCGGCATAGGGCTTGGGATAAACCTTGTGGGCCGGTTCGGCGGTATAGCGCAGGAGCAGGTCGTGGAGAGGATCGCCGGTGTCGTGAGGCGTGCAGGCACCCATGATGCCGGGGTGGTGCAGGAGGCCGGGAGTGCGCACGGCGACGAGCCGGCAGCCGGCGGAGAGGTAGCCGCCCCCCGGGGAAGCGTCCATGTGGTCAACCGCCTACCGCTCTTTCAGGGGAGCCCGGTCAAGATCTCCTTCTCCATAAACAACAACTCGCCTTCTTCGTCGAAGACGCTTCGGCTCGGCGTAGAGGGTTTTGTGGGAGAGGTACACCGTTTTGAACTCGATCCAAAGGCGTTTTCTGTAAGGCCGTCTAAGAAGACCATCGCACCGATGGACTTTGAAAAGTTCGTGCTCGTCGGAACCATTGCGGATGAAGTGCCCGTGGACTCCTACCACGGCCTGATCGTCGTCTCAGACGGCCGCGAGGAGTTCCAGATCCCGGTCACACTCGTGGTCGGGTCGAGATAGCATCAGCAAGGTGCATGTCTTTTTACAGGCGAGGGGATGAGCAAAGGGGTCCATGACGTGATAATCGTCGGGGCTGGCCCCGGCGGCAGCGGTGCCGCGGCCTTCCTGGGCCGCAGCGGCCTGCGAACCCTGCTCCTCGACACGGCGCGTTTCCCACGTGAAAAGGTGTGCGGCGACGGGCTTACACCGCAGGCCCTGTACTGGCTAAACCGGCGAGCAGGGCACCTGGATCCGGTGCGTTTCAGGAGTCCGGGCGCCTTCTGCACCATTTGACGGCATAAACCCGGAGGTGAAACGAATGGCATTGAGCATACTCGGTCCCCTTAACGATATCATCAACAAGACTACCACGGAGATCTTGAACAGCCAGCTTACCGGCAAGATGGCAGGGGTCCTGAACACCCTCGTTACATCGAGTTTCGAGGCGGTCGATGATACGCTGAGGGCGGTCCAGAAGTTGACGAAGAAGGAAAAGGAAGAAGAGGAAAACCAACCGTAGGAAAGGAGGTGTAACCATGTCCTGTCACACGGAATACATGCCGGCATACCATCAACATCCATGGCAGATGTGCCACCATTACCACCCGTGTCCTCCATACCCGTACTATTATTACGGATGGTGCACAGTCTGCTGCAGGCCCTATCATCTGTGCTGTTGCAGGGTGCGTTCCTGGATGAACCTGCCTCAGGAGATAACGGTAGACCCCTCCTCTACTCCCAAGGAGGCGTTGGTTGGCGGAAGCCGCGATGCGGCGTTGACGCTCGAATACGTGCCGGATACGGGCAAATCAGCCACCGCCGCCGTAACGCTGACGATCACCTCGCCGGACGGCACAACGAGCACATGGAACGTCACCGGCATGACGGAGGAGTTCCACGTAAAGGATGACTTCGCGTCCCTTTCGCCGGGCTCCAGGATCAAGCTCGAGGTGGTGGACGCCACGGCCAGGGTCAGGTGGTGCGAGGCGGTGTGTTGTTGACAAAAAAACATACGGAGGTAGGATCGTGAGTTCACACGGGATCTTGGGGCACGCAGGCAGGATGACCATGTCACCGGCCGGGCCGCCGCGGAGAGGGCGCCATCAGCTACAGCATCATCAACCGCATTACCACGGTTTCTGCAGTTCGTGTTGTCATCCTGCCGCCAAGTGCTGCTGCCACAGGGAATGCCGCAAGGAATCCAAGGAGCTTCTGGTCAATGCGCTTGAGGGGAAAAGGGAGGAAGGGCTCAAGTTGACCCGGGAAGAGAAGCGGGTTGTGACCACGATGAGGTCGCTCATCAAGGAAGCCCCCGCACCTCCTCCATCCGGTGAGGGAGAAAAGAAGGGTGGGGAAAAGCTTATCACGAGTGTGGGCGGTGAGGAGTTTGCCGGTCTCACCAGGATGCCGGGGGTCATAGTAACCCCGAATATAAACATAGGCAAGGCCGTCATAGGAGGCGGCTGCTGCGTGCACCTCTCGATAGAGTACATGCCCATTCCAGGGGCGGGGGGGGCCGCCTCAGGCAAGCCGGACCAGATGTCAGTCGTTTATGCGGAGGTGCTGGACAGCGAGTCCACCTTGCTCGGATGGGCTAAGGTCGTGGATAGCGGCTACCACATAAAGGAGTGCATCATAACCACCAACCCGGGTGCGATACTCACCGTGGGTGCCGTAAACGCCATAGCCCGCGTCAGGTGGTGTGAGGTCTTCAGCTGTTGAGCGATACGCGGGGCTTCGTCACGGGGCGGTGCCGTGAGCGGGACCTTTCCCGCAATCAGGGATCTTCCGCACTGTTCCGTAGCGGTCCCGGATTGAAGCTTTCTCGAGTGGGCTAAGGCCTGCCTGTAGCAGACAGGGAATCTTCAAATGTTAAGGAAGTTTGCATTATATTCGCACACTATCTATTTTCAACGTACAGACAAAGGGAGAACTGTAGATGCCAGCCAAAAAGAAGGGAACAAAAGCGACCGGAAGGGGAAAAGCGGCGACGAGGAACGTCCTGAACACCGCGTTCGAGGAGTACAAAAGGCGAATCTCCGGGGCGATGCCGGCCGGTGCGTCGGCCGTGAAAGGTCCGCTTGCACCACCGACGGGCGCTCCACCTGACTTCCCATCTTTCCCATTTATGTCAGCACCGGCCGCGCCGGGTGGGGCTTTGCCGTCGTCGTTACCGCCGCCGTTGCCTTTTCCCGGACCTGTATCAGGGTTTGCCCAGGCGCAGGGCTCCATGGCCGACAAGGTCGGCAGGATGTTGATGCTCGGGGTGGATGTGGTGAACGCAAGCCTTTCGGGATGGCTCAAGGTCATGGAGGGCTTCGGAGCAGGCGCGCGGTACGCGAACGGTTGTCACTTCGACCCTTGCCAGGGGCAACCCCCCTGTTACGGCGGCTGTTGCTGCATGGAGGCTCCTTGTTGTTGCGAATCCTGCTGTGAATGTTGTTGCACCCCGGGCGTGCACAACTGTTGTTAGGCGGCTGCTGCACACGGTCCGTCACGACCCGTGGCCGATCTTTCCCAGCGACTTGGCGGGATGTCTCCCGAAGGCGGAGACCTTCAAGGAGCCTTTCCGCCTTGCGAGCACACCGCCGGCGGTTATCTCGCGCATGTTGCGTCCCTTGCATCCCGTGTCGTGACGGTCAAGGGGGGTAACCTGCCGTTTTCCGCCTTCTTGTACCCTTGGCTGCCGAACAGCGTATAGCGGTGCCGCACCTTGAGAGATCCCCCTCGGCGGCCACGGGAGACAATACCGCCTGCCTGCGCTACGAGACTTTAAAGCTTATACAGCTTGTTTATGCAGAGTGGAATACAACCGCTTAAGCCTGGTCTCCCACAAGCAAGGGATGCTAAGCCAACTTAATTCTTCCAAGCCGGTCCGTGCAAAGAGGGATTCTTCTCTGCCTCGGCACGCGTTTTTTTAGATTTCACCGCGCCGACGATGCAAAAAGCAATTCCAGGCTCCTGCCATCGGGTTCTACCCGCTTCCGGCACCCTCAGAGGGTTCATATTTGTCTTGACCCTGCTTGACCGTTTTTCCTATAATATTAAATTGTTGGCCTCTTCATTTTCGCTTACATACGGTATAGGGACAGAGTAAGGACACGGTGCATGTGAGCCTCGGGTCTCGCACCTGAAGATCCCGTGCCGGTTGCAGCAGGAAGCTCCAGCGCGTCCGGAACTCTGCCCGGTTGTCTCATAAAGTATAGATCGGCGATACCGTGCCGCAATGCATCTTCATGGAGGAGTCTCGGGACCCCGCCTGTCGATATGTTTCGAAAAAATAATATACCGGAGCTGTTGAAAAGGTGTTTCTCGGCGGTCATTGCTAAGGGTAAGACGGCGCGGCGGTCCCTGAAGAACGAGGAGCCGCCTGCCGCATACGGCCCGTATCACAGGCGACAAGCCGTGGGCAAGAGGCCCGCTTTGCATCCTATAGCGGATCGCTTCGGAGGTAAAGCCACTCGCACCGGCGTCTCCGGTCAAGGCTGTTTTTCTTCACCGGCATCCATACTACCTGTTCTTTCTGCGCTTCTTGTGCTTTTCCTGTCCATCTCCGTCCGGCCCGAAATGGTACAGGCGGAGTCCAGGGTCGAAGAAAAGACCATACGTGACCTGATAATCCGCCTGGACAAGGAATACAAGTATCTGGACGAGGAGCTCCGCAAGCTCAGGGAACGCGTTAAGGGGTTCCCAGGAACGACACTCAGCATTACGGTTACAAAACATGATCCGGACCTGAGGCTCTTGTCCCTCGAACTCAGGGACAACGAAAGGCCCCTTAGGAGCCATATATACTCTACGGTGGAAAACAAGGCCTTGAACGCCGGCGGACGCCAGCAATTCTACCTGGGAGAGGTGGCTGAGGGGGCCCACAAGCTCAAGGCCGTCTACTACTGGACGGAAGGCGACGGTCCGCCAAGGAGCGGCGAGACCGTGATTACGCTCTCAGTGAAGCCGGCCGTAAGCTACTACGTTGAGCTTTCCTTCCACAAGAAGGGCAACAAGGTGGAGTTGTTGCCTTACGGGTCCGAATTCAGGAGCAGGTGAGCCGATGCGCCGTCCTCATGTGTTGCTCTTATTCCTCGTCCTTTTGCCCGGGACGCTCCTGGCAAAGGACGTGCCTTCACGTAAACACGCCTACGGTCCCGGCGGTGTATACAACTACCAGCTCTCCTTATACAACTTCCTGACGGGCCGCTACACCTCTCCCCCGCTCCCTACCGGCCTTTCCATCGAAGCCCCCGATCCTCCGGATGTAGATATATTCTACCCGCTTGCAAGGCTTCCGGAGCTTCAGAGGGTTTACTTCGCCAGACGATACCAGAACTTCGTTACCGGAGATGGTGCCGGAGACAGGGTGCCGCATCTGGTGTGGCTAATGGACGGGCTCTACAGGGATGGTGGTCACGAATACCTGTTGACAGTGGCGGACGGGAATGCGGATGAGGCGGATGCTGCCGCTTACTTCAGGGGGATGAGCCTCCTGAGGCTGAACAGAACGAAGGAGGCCGTAAGGGAGCTTGCGCTGGTGCCGGAACAGAGCGGCCTCTATCCCTACGCAAGGGTGGCGATGGCACAGATCCATGTTATGCGCAAGAACTTCGACGCCGCTGAAGACGAGCTCAGGCGCATAGCTTCGCCCAGGTATGAGGACCTCTCCGACAGGATATCGATACTTCTCGGCAAGGTCCTTTTTGAAAAGGGAGACTTTTCGACCTCGCTTCTTGAGTTCATGAAGGTCCCACACTCAAGCCCGTACTACAAGGACGCATTGATGGGAATGGCTTGGAGCCTCGTAAAGCTCGGCTCCTTCGAGTCTGCCATACCCCTTATAAAGGAGATGAACCCGGTTCCGCCCTACAGCAGTGAGGAGTGGGAAGGCCTTGTCATGCTCGGCTACTGTTATCTTAAGCTCGGCAGGTTCGAAGAGGCCTCGGTGCACTTCAACGATCTCTTGGATGCGGTAGCCGAGGAGAAGGACGGGCTTGAGCGGATCATGGCGGATGAGTCCACCCCCGGACGCTACCTTGACTTTCTTCTCGGAACCGAGCCTCCGCCGGGCTCCACCCCGCTTACGGAAGAGGAGAGGTTCTATTACTCCATGCTCGTGGAGGATACCGTTTCAAGGAGGCTCGCAGACGAGTACGCTGTACTGAGGGATACGATCTCCGCCCTGCGCGCGAGAATCAGGGATATAGAGCAGATACGGACCTATCTGATGAACATGATAAAGGATATGGAGGACCTTTTCTTCGAGGTCGACATGGAGACGAGGTTCATCAAGAGGATACTGCAGAAGATAAGCAGAAAGGCAGAATACGGTGTAAGGGGGGCAGCCGGCATCCTGGAGGAAAACCGCCTGTTCTTTGCCAACGTGGAAAAGGAGCTGTACAGGCACTGGGCCATGATAAAGAAAAGGAAGATCAGCGATGCAGAGAAGGAGGTCGTAAGGCTTCTTCTCTACGAGGGCGGCGAGGCTCTCGACTGCACCACATCCCCGCTCATATGTACCATAGTCGACATGGCCGAGTCTGAAACATCCTCGCTGAGCGGGGAAGACCTGACCAAGCTGAAGAAGGTAATAAAGGTGCTCGAGGCCATTGCAAAGGACCTTGCAAGCGTGCGCAACGGCGAAATGATCGAGTACGAGAGGGAGATAGAGGAACTCAGGGCGTATACGCGGGCCATGGTTGAAGATGCGTGGGATGTTATAGGACAACTCGAGGCGTTGAGGAAGAGGATAAAGGTGGCCGTCATAAAGGCCGACAACGACGCACGCACGAGGATGGAGGCCATCCTGGCCGGCCTTGTGAAACAGAGGCTCGAGGAGGTCAACTACGAACTTTCAAACTTCAGGGCCTACATCATGACAGGGCTTGTAAACTCCCAGCGCGCCCTGGAGTAGGTATGGACGGATGTTGGAGCGCTGTGATCGAATATCATCCCGCCTGATCCACCGTATGGGCTGGTGCATGTTGGTGGTCGTGCTCGCTGTCTTTGCGACCTCATGCAAAACCGTGGAGACCGTGCCGGTCGAGGAGCCCGTGGGACCGCTCGCTGTTTGGGGGGATGGAGATCCGTGGCAGACCATGATAAAGGAGTGGGAGGATTACATGGCCCTCATGGAGCACGATGAAGAGCTCTCCGTCGATACCATACTCCGCTTCACCGACGGCTACCTCGACGCAAAGGATGTACTTTACAGGAGGCAGGTGGAGGCCTATGAGAGGGCGCTCGACCTCTACAGAAGGGGGCGTCTGGAGAGGGAGCCTGTAGCCCCGCGCAAGGATTATTCGAAGCTTATCAGGTACTTCAGCATCTTTTCAAAGCGTTACAGGGACGTTCACGGCGCCGACGCCATACTTTACGCCCTCGGCTACGGACTCCAGGAAGAGGGACGGCTGGACGACGCCGCCGAAGTTTACGAGGAGCTTGTAAGGGAGTATCCGCGAAGTTCCTACTTCGCCGAGGTCAACTTCAGGCTCGGAGAGTTCTACTTCGATACAGGCCGTATGGCCGAGGCGCTGGAGGCTTATTCGAGGATACTTGCGCACCCGGTGTCGGAGTTCTACGACAAGGCCCTTTACAAGCTCGGCTGGATATACTACAAGCTCGACGACCTCGCAAAGTCCGTAGACTCCTTCCTGAAGGTTGCCGACCTCATCGACGAGGCTGACTACGACCAGGGCGGGCTCCAGGACGAGGCGCTTTCCGGTGCCGTGATGAGCCTGAGCAGGTACAGGGAGGTCTCAGATGCGGTGGGTTACCTCGAGGAGCTGTCTGACAGGGGGTACGCGCGGCTGCTGTACAAAAGGCTTGCCTCGAGGCTCCTGCACGAGACGAGGTACAGTGCCGCGATATCGGTGTACAGCTCCTTTGTGGAGCTCTTCCCTGATGATGGAGAAGTTCCGTTCATATACGGCAAGATGGCGGACCTCTACGAGAGGATAGGCGATAAAGACGCCTCCCTGGAGATGAAGTTCCATCTCGCCCGCCGCTACAACAGGGCGACCGCCTGGTACAGGGAAAACCATCCCGGCGGCTCGGAGAGGCTGGACAGCCTTGTTGCCTCCGCCACACTGTCGGCAACGAGGGCGTACTACAAGAGGGGGAAGAAGTCCAAGTCCATGAAGGACCTCGGCATGGTGATCGAGGGGTGCCGGTTGTTCCTGCTGTCGTTTCCGGACCGCACCCGTGAGTACAGGGAGGTAAACCTCATGCTCGCCGAAACGCTCTTTGATGCGAGGATGTATGCCGAGGCCGTTGATGAATACGTGAAGGCAGCGGCACTTTATCCGAGCGGCAGGAAGAAGGCCGATATAGCCTACTCCGCCTTTCTCACCTACGAGATCATGTTCTACCGCTCCAAGGAAGGACACAGGGAGAGGTTCATCGCGGGCGCTGAGAGTGTGCTGAATGCATACCGGGAAGACCTTTCGGCCCACGGTAGCCTCGAGAAGGCGCTTTACAAGCTTTCGGACATGTACAGCGTGGCAGGGGCCTATGCAAGGGCGAGAGAGGTCATAGAGCCTCTTGTAGAAGGCAGAAGGCCGATCGATGCGCTCAAAAAGAGCGCGGAGCTCTCCGTGGCCGGAGGCGACCTTCCATCTGCGGAACGTTTTTATGCAAGGCTTGTCAGGCTTTCCGGCGATCCGGTCTACCGCGAAAGGCTTGCCAGGGTACGCTACAGGATAGCCGAGGGGCTTCTTGCCGAAGGGAGCTTGAAGGACGCCTCCGTCAAGTTTGACGAGGCCTTCAGGGCCGCCCCGGGGGCAGGGGCCGGAGAGTCCGCCCTTATAAAGCTCGCCCGTATTCACATACAGGAGAGGAACATGGACGAGGTCAAAAGGGTCGCAAGGCGCCTTGAAAAGGCCTATCCAAGGTCGAACGCACCGGTCTCCATCGTAGTAGAGGCTGCGCGTGCAATGGAGAAGGAGGATGCATCGAGGGCCGCGGACCTCTATGAGTATGCCTCAACCCTTGCCCGGGCCGAGGACGACTCGTTGAACCTGCTTTTCGCCGCAGGCGTACTGTACGAGAAGGCGGGAGATTACTCGAGGGCCGAGAGCGCATTCAGAGTCTGTGCCGGCAAGAAGGGGATGGACGCACGGATGGAGACCGAGCTCCTTTTCCGGCTCGGCCGTATCCTGGTTCGGACCGGGAAGAAGAAGCAGGGGATCAGGACCTTGATGCGTATCGCCGGGCGCAGGGGGCCTGAGGCTGCCCCGTTTGCGGTAAGGGCTGGGCTTATGGTACTGAACGACAGGCTCGACGAGTATCTGAAAATAAGGCTCGTACAGCCCTTCGAGAAGACGCTGAAGAGGAAGAGCGGACTCCTTCAGGATCTCTTGAGCGGATATTCGGACCTCGGACAAAGGGCCGGCAGCCATGCACCGGAGCTCCTGCCGGAGATATTCTTTTCTATGGGTATGGCCCTCGAGGACTTCAGGGACTCGATACTCACCTCCCAGAGGCCGGCCGGTCTTACACGCGACGAACTTGAGGAGTACAGCTTCCAACTCGAAGAGATGGCCTATCCGTACGATGAAAGGGCGGTCGGTGCGTACGAGAAGAGCCTTAAGGTCGGTGTGGCGCAGAGGATATACGACGAGTGGTTCGAAAAGAGCCTCGAAAGACTTGCAGATCTCAGGCCGGCGTTGTATAAGAGAAGTTTTGATGAAGAGATGCCGAGCCCTGTGTATGTGCATGAATGGGCGACAGGGGCCGTGGCCATGGGAGGGGGAGGGGAATGAAGCCTTCGAGGTTTTTTGTTTTGTTGGCGGTCATTGTGATACTCATGGCAGGCTGTGCCGTGCCGCAGAGGCCTCCCCTTGAGCCGGAGAGTAGCAGCGTGCCGGATGAAGCACCCGGCACCCGGTTGGTATTCGAGGTGCAGGGCGGTGAAGAAGGCGACGGGATCCGTAAGGGGACGGCCGACGGCACGGACGCCGATCTTGTGGCTGCCATGGATCGCCTGAAGAGGTCCGTGTCGCTCGAGCCCGGAAGGTGGGACGTGCACTACGACCTCGGACTTCTATACATGAGGCTCGATGCGCTGGATATGGCAATGGCGGAGTTCCGAAAGGCCCTTGAGCTCAAAGGGCCTCCCTCCAAGGTCTATAACGCACTCGGTACGATAAGCAGCTCCATGGGGAGAAAGAGCGAGGCCGTGGAGTTCTTCAGGAGCGCCCTCACGCTGAAGAGGTCGCCTGCGGTGCTGATGAATCTGGCCAATACATACGTGTCGCAAGGGCTTACGGACAAGGCGCTCGGCTACTACAAGGAGATAGAGTCTATGGACCCCTCCAATCCACTGCTTCATTACAACATCGGCATACTCCTGTACAGGAGCGGAGAATACGAGGAAGCACTCGAGCACTTCGACACGGCCGTTGCTTACGGCAGGAAGGATGTCAGGACGTTGTCTGCGAGGGCGCAGGTACTTTTGAAGCTCAGGAGGTACGAGGATGCGCTCGATGCCTTCGAGGAGTTGAAGCTCATGGCCCCGAAGGATCCGCTCCCCTACAGGAACGCTGGAGTGATATACGAGATGTATCTGGGTGACATGCAGAAGGCCCTTGACAATTATAACGCCTATATAGACATGAAAGGCAATGATGCCGGAGATGTCAAGGTCTGGGTCGAGGTCGTCAAGGCGAGGCTTGCTTCGGGAGGCGGACGGTGAAGGCAAGGATACCCGTGTCGGTGATAACTGTGTTTCTTTTTGTCGCTTTTGTGCTGTTTGCGGCGATGGGTGCAGGCGCGTCTACGGCCGGTCCGCAGGAGCGTAATGAGCCGGTTGTGATACAACGCATCATAAAGATAGAGGGTACCGTGGAGAAGCCGAGGGTGCTGTTCATAGTGCCCCGGGCGAGGCTGTGGAGAGGGGGCTTTTTGAACAAGTCGTTCGTGTCGGATATACTGGCTCCCGTGTACCCTGAATCATTGATAAAAGAGGGAGGACCAGCATCCCGTAAAGGAGGTTAGCACTCGATGGAAAAGATAGCGTTGTTCTTCAGGGACGGCGGGGTGTTCATCAACTTCATCCTCGTCGTCTCTGTGGTTGGCATGGCCATAATCGTCGAAAGGGTCAGGTTCCTCGTCTTCAAGTATAACGTGGATGGAAGGGCGCTCTGGGAGAAGATCAGCGGGCTCATCCATGAAGGGGACAAGCAGAGGGCGCTTGAGCTCTGCAAGGATACCAGGATCCCGCTCATGAGGATACTGAACAAGGGTATCTCCGCCTCTGGAGGATCGGAGAAGGACATACAGAACGCGATAGACGAGGCGGCGCTTGAGATAATACCTACCATAGATAAACGCGTGGCCTATCTTGCCACCTTGGCCAACGTGGCCACCCTGCTCGGGCTCCTAGGAACCATCCAGGGTCTCATACAGGCCTTTTCGGCCATAGGCGCGGCCGATCCCTCACAGAAGGCTACCCTCCTGGCGAAGGGCATATCCATAGCTCTTTACTCCACGGCCGCCGGCCTTGTCGTGGCCATACCGATGCTGGTCATGTACACGGTGCTCAAGGCAAAGGCACAGAAGATCATAGACGAGATAGACGAGTTCTCGGTAAAACTCATAAACCTTCTCAGCAGGCGTAAGGATGGCTTACAGGCCGAGTAAGAAAAGGCGTCATCATGTGGAGGGGATGGACCTGAACATCATTCCGCTCCTGAACGTCTTCGTGATCATAATCCCCTTCCTGCTTTTGACCGCGGTCTTCGCCAGGACGGCTATCATAGACATCCTGCTGCCCGGTGAATCCGGGGCCGCGGCCTCTACGTCACCGGCCGAAGAGGGCCGTTTCCTTACCGTAAAGGTGACCGGAAAGGGGTTCCGTCTCGGCGGTATCGGCAGGGGACGCTTCATTCCCAAAAAGAACGGCAGGCTCGACTTCGAGGCCCTTACGGACCGGCTTGTGAAGCTCAAGGACAGGTATCCCCAGGTCGAGGAGGTGGCCATACTCTTCGACCCCGACGTGTCGTACGATCTCGTAATAAAGGTCATGGACTCTGCGAGGGAAGCCTATACAGTAAAAGACGGAAAGAGGATAAGGCGTATACTCTTCCCGGTCGTGTCTCTCGGAGAGAACAGGTAGGATCATGCCGCTTCCACCATCGAGGAAAAAGCGCAGGAACACAAGGCTCGGTACGGCGACGCTCTCGCTTACGGCGTTGATGGACGTCTTCACCATAATACTCCTGTTTCTTCTAAAGAGTTATTCGGCCGAGGGCGACATACTGGCGGCCGACCCCAGGCTCAAGCTCCCCCTGTCCACATCCACCGAGCCCCCCAGGGTAAGGCTGCTCGTTCAGGTGACCCCGGACGACATCATAGTGGATGGAGTGAGGATCACCGGGGTCAGGGATGCGCTTTCCGGCAAGGGGCTCCTCATAAAACCCCTCTACAAGGAGCTCAATGCACAGGCCAGAAAAACGGAGTTCATTGCAAGGCGGAACCCGGCCGTGAGGTTCACCGGGGAGCTGCTCATCCAGGGCGACAGGAGCATACCGTTCAGACTGCTTGAAAAGGTCATGTATACCTCCGGACAGGCCGGTTACAACGGAATAGCGCTGGCGGTGATTTCCCGTGAGTAAAAAGGTCTTCTACGTATCAATCCACAAGGAGGGCAAAGCCCCTATGGAGGTACGCCCGGGGAGGCACCTTACCATAGGTGAGTCGTACGACTGCGATATAGTGGGTGCGCTCCCCGGTGTCAAGGCCCGGCGTTTCCGCCTCGTCCAGAGGTCGGGCTCCGGTCATTACCTGAGGATACCCGAGGGTTTGAAGGGAACCGTAAACTGTGCGGGGAAGATCCTGTCCATCGAAGGCCTCGTTGAGCTCGGCCTCCTCAAGAAGAGGAGGGGGGCCTACATCTTAAGGCTGCCGAGGGACAAGCAATGCACCGTTACGGCGGGGGACATGACCATCACCATGGGCTACCGGGAGGAGGCCCGGCCCCAGGCCGTCGCCGTGCGCATAGACGGTTCGCTCAAGAGGGCATGGATATCCAGGGAGGACTACTCCTTTCTGACGCTCCTCGTAATATTCGCGCTCGTACACTTTGCAACGGTCAATATACTCCATACGATAGAGGTCAGTAAGCCCGAGCCCATTACAGCCATCAAGAAGATGCCTCCCAGATTCGCAAGGCTCATCTTGCAGCCTCCTGAAGAAAGGCCCGTAAGGAGGACCGTGTCCAGACCGTTTACGGGAGAGGTGGACAAGGGTGGGGCCGATGGCCCTGCAGGCCGGAAGAAGGCCGGCAAGGGCAAACCGGCAAAGGCCGTGGAAAAGCAGAAGTCCACGGCGGTCGCGAAAAAGGCCGTACCTGTCAAGAAGTCGCTCAAGCAGAGGGTGAGGTCAAAGGGCCTCTTGGGGGTGATAACGGCCAAGTCCAGGCTTGCGGTCGTGCCGGCCGACATATTCGAGAAGGCGGATACCGCAATCAAGGATATCAGCAGAACCAGAAGAGTCGGCAAGGACGAGGTCGACAGTATCGTATCCTCGGTGTCCAGCAGGTTTGCAAAGGCTGAGGTCTCATCCGACGACGTCGCCCTCGCGGTGCCCGAGGTGAAGGGCAAGGATACTGGAAAGCTGCTTACGGAAAAGAAGAGGGTGAAGCTGCTCAATGACGACGGAGGCAGCGGGGGCAAGGGCAAGGGGACAGGCAAGGCCAGGATATCAAAGGCCGAGCTCAGGCTGAGGGACGAGGCCGAGGTCTACAAGAAGGTTCGTGCCTACATAGGAGGGCTCAAGTACATATACAACAACGCCCTCAGACACGACCAGACGCTTAAGGGCAAGGTCACCGTGAGGTTCGTCATAACGCCCGAGGGCAGGGTCAGGGATGTGGTGCTTGTTTCCGCAAGCCTTAAATCATCCGAGGTGGTGGATAAGATCTTGAAAAAGATATACAGGTGGAAGTTCTCGAGGCTCAAGAGCGGAGAGGACTTCTCCATCACCTATACCTTCGACTTCTCGCCGGTCGGTTGATAACGGTCTGAAGCTCTGCGTGGAACTTTGCCGCATGGTGTGCGGAGGGGCGATCTTCGGCTGAGAGTGAGAAAAGAGCAACCCTCCTTTCTTCAACCAGCGAAGCTTCTTGCTTCGGCCGGCGTCACGGCACATGGACTGTCGGCTTCATGTCCTGAAGCCTCTCAGTGTTTCCCCGGATTTGCCGCGGCCGAGCCCTGGCCTACTTGTACTTCAGGTGTGGAACCGCATTTGCGGGTTCCGGTACGCTGCCAGGCTCTTTTGTCCACCTCTTCACCGCTTCGCGGTCGGTACCGTCGACTACGTTCATATGCGGGGCGGATGCCGGTAGCGGCTCAGAGGTCTTTTCCCATACCGCCTCCAAGACACCGCTTATGTCGCTCAGGACATCTTTGGGCTTGAACTTCAACACGTTGAAGCCCTTTGATCTGAGCCAGTTGTCCCTTCTTTTTCTCTCTATCTCGTTTTCCGTTCCGGACGGCGTGGAGTCGACCTCCACCACCAGCCGTTTTTCGTGACAGACGAAGTCCACGATGTAGTTTCCTATTCGTTCCTGTCGCCTGAAACTGAGCCCCTTCAACTGCATTACACGCAGGTATCGCCACAAAAGCAGCTCCGCTTCTGTGGGCCATCTGTCTGCATCCCTTTTCAAGAGCGTCACCTCCGTCGGTACCCTTCACCTGATGATTAGATATGGCTACGCTTCACATGTCTGAGAAATATGCAAAGTGTATGCCAGATATGCCTGTTTGTAACATCTTGATTTTAATGGGGTATTTCGGGGTGGTTTTTTGCGCCTTGTTGTTTGCGGCAAAAATGTAAACACTTCCGACACCGGGGTGTCAAAAAATTCCCGTTTTGCGCCGGTAGTATGACGGTGAACGGTACCGGACAGGCGCGGTGCACACCCGGCCGTGGCGTAAGCGAAGCAGGCCTCGTCCGGCCGGATTCTCCACCCTTACTTCATCGGCCTCTCGGTACTTCCATCCTTATGCGGGGGAGGAGTTTGCGAAAGTCCTCCTTGCGGCAAAGGGCCGTTCCCGGCCTCATCGTGGTTGCTGTACCCGCTGCCACGGCGCAGGCAAGGGCATCCTTTTCGCTCTCGCCCGTCGACAGTCCGTATACGAAACCGGCCACAGCCGCATCTCCGGCTCCGATTGTATCTATCACCTCTACCTCTGGAGGAGACGCAAGATATCGTCCCCGCTCTCCGACCATGAGGATGCCCCTGGCCCCCATGGAGACCAGCACGGTCCTTATTCCCTGTTGATGGACACACTGGGCCGCATCGATGATCTCGTCCACCGTCTCCAACTTCTTGTTCACTAAACGGCTCAACTCATTGACATTAGGCTTGATGAGATCCGGCATGCCCTGAACCCCAACCTTCAGCGCCTCCCCGTCCGTATCGAGCAAGACCCTTGCCCCTCTGTCTTTGGCCATCTCTACGATCTTACGGTAAACCACGGGGTGAACGCCCGGCGGCAGGCTGCCGCTTACCGTTAATATGTCCGGCGGGGCAGCCGCCTCCATCTTGTGGATCAGTTGCATAAGTTCGTACGATTTTATCCTCGGTCCCTTGTCGTTCAGGAGTATCTGGTTGCCCGTGCTCGCCTCGTTGATGATGATGTTTATGCGGGTTTCGCTCGTTATCTTGACGAAGTCGCATGCAATGCCCTCGTTTATGAGCAGGCTTTCAAGCTCTTCTCCTGTGAAGCCGCCTACAAAACCGAAGGCCTTGTTTGCGGCACCGAGGGTGGTCAGTACCTTCGATACGTCTATGCCCTTGCCGCCGGCGTACCTGCGTTCCTTTTTGATCCGGTTGGCGTCGCCAATACGTATCTTGTCGATCCACAACGCCCGGTCGAGGGCCGGGTTGAGCGTTACTGTATAAATCATGGTATGTTCATCCAGTAATCGTTAGGGAAACTCGGGTTTACTGCCTGTCTCGTCATTGCGCAGCAAAGCACCGGCGGGCTTACTTAGACACGTTGGATGGACGGTTCCGGGAGAATTGAAGCTCCCTGCAGCAAGCTGCAGGGAATCTTCTCATGTAAGGAATTATACGATTATACTTCGCTCGCTAACCCCGAAGCCCGCTGCGGGGTTGGTGCTCGCGATGCATGTTCACAACAGCGGCGAGAAGACCCGGCATATCTCTTCGGAGAACCTGCGAATCTTGCCCTTGTCCTCTGTGTCCCTGGTCGTCACCTGCCTGGATTCCTCGATGATCGATTCTATCACCCCGCTCACCTGCTGCACGTCGCCGGGGCTGTAGAGGAAGGTTGCTATCTCGAAGTTGAGGTGAAAGCTCCTCATGTCCATGTTGGCGGTGCCTACCATGGCCAACCGGCGGTCTATGGCGATCAGCTTGGCATGGAGCATCCTCGGCCTGTAGAAGTAGAACCTTACACCAGCGGTCATCAAGTCCGGCAGAAATGACCTGCCGGCGAGATCAACCAGCGGATGGTTGGACCGTTCCGGTATCACCACACGGACGTCGACCCCCAGGCGGGCCGCCATGGCCAGCGCCGCGGACAGCGGCTCGTCCGGGACGAAGTAGGGGGTGACCACCCATATGCTCTCGCGGGCCTGGCCGAGCGCGGCAAGGACACCGGAATAGAGCGGACGTTCGAGTATGTCCGGGCCGTCGCCGACCACCTGGACCATGCTGCCGTCACCGTCCTTGTAGGGAACCGCCCGGGAAGGCATGCCGCAATCCGGATCTTCACCCGTGGTGTATGTCCAGTCCTGCATGAAGACGGTGAGAATATCATTGACTCCGCTCCCCTCGACCGTCAGGGATACGTCCTTCCATCTCTTTTCATATGGTGAGGGTCCCATGTATTCCTTGGCAAGGTTCATTCCTCCCAGCATGGCCCGCTTGCGGTCTACTATCACTATCTTGCGGTGGTTGCGCAGGTTTGCCGACCACTTCCTCCTTATGGGCAGAAGCGGCAGGAATATTCCCACCTGACCGCCTGCATCCCTTATGGGCTGGACGAACCTGCCCCTGGTGCGGAGACACCCGAGCGCGTCCAGCAAAAGACGTACCTTGACGCCCTCTTCGGCCTTGCGCGCCAGAAGGCTTACAAGGGCCCTGCCAACATCGTCACGGCCGAGTATAAAGGTTGCTATCTCGATCGACTCCCTGGCGTCTTTTATCATCCCTACGAGGGTTGCGTAGGCCTCTGCGCCGTCGTCGATCAACCTGACATCGTTGTCCGATGTCAGGGGAAATGTACCCGACCGCATGAGCAATGTCGCTATCCTCCGGCCGTCGGGCGAGATGGAGACATCCTCGGGCAGGTGAGGCGGGGTGCTTTCATCGGCCATGCTCCACCTCTTCTCATTGCGTATCTTCTGGATCCTCTTGCCCCCGATAAGGAAGTAAAGGGGAACCCCGACCACCGGGATCAGTCCGATGGCCATCACCCAGGCGATCGTGGCGCCGGGATGACGACGCTCGAGGAGGATGCGGGGGATCAGTATGAGCGCCATTAGGTAACCGGCTACTTCGAGAAAGTGGCCTATGATCCACAGGGAGGTATTCACTGGCAGAGCCGAAGTCCTTTCCTTTTGGTGCATCAGGCCTTTCGCTTGGCCTGTTGCGATCGAGGTGGGGACCGGTCCATTCCACGTAACAAGTGAGACGAGCCTTAAACGGCCAGGGCCTGTATCGTTTGGTTACCGCGGCAATCCTTCGGCAGGGCGTTCAGGTGACGTTGGCCTCTTGCAGGTCCACACCATGCAACATCTGTTTTACCTCTTCGCCGCTTATGACCTCCTTCTCGTGCAGGCGTGCAGCTACGGCATCGAGGGCTGTGCGCTTCTCCTTCAGTATCTGACGCGCCCTGTTCTGCCCTTCTTCCACCAGGGCACGCACCTCGTCGTCTATGATGCGCGCCGTCTCTTCACTGTAGTTGCGTTCGGCGGACTCTTCCACACCCAGGAAGACGAGTTTTCTCTGCTTGCCGTAGGTGAGCGGGCCGAGTTTGTCGCTCATGCCCAGCTGGGTCACCATCGCTCGTGCGATCTCCGTTGCCCGCTCCAGGTCGTTTTGTGCACCGCTGGACACGTCGCCGAAGACCAGCTCCTCGGCCACCCTTCCGCCAAGCAGGATGGCGATCTGGTCCTTCAGCTCGCGCTTGGTCGAAAGAAATTTTTCCTGCACGGGAAGCTGCAGCGTGTAACCCAGGGCGGCCGCACCGTGCGGAATGATGGATACCTTGTGCACCGGCTCTCCCGTCGGCACGGTCACCGCCACCAGGGCGTGTCCCGATTCATGGAACGCCACGCGGCGTTTTTCCTCTGCGCTCAGGGTGCGGTGCTTCTTCTCCGGACCGGCTATCACGCGGTCGATCGCCGCCTCGAAGTCCTCCATGGTCACCGCGTCGTGGTTCTTCCGCACGGCACGGATTGCCGCCTCGTTGGCGATGTTGGCAAGGTCCGCGCCGACGAACCCTGGCGTGCGTTTAGCTATCACCCTCAAGTCCACGTCATCGGCCAGCTTCATCTTGCGCGTGTGCAGCTTGAGGATGGCTATGCGCGCCTCGAGGTCCGGCTTGTCCACCACGATCTGGCGGTCGAAGCGTCCGGCGCGCAGAAGCGCCTTGTCGAGTATCTCGGGACGGTTGGTGGCCGCCATGACCACCACGCCGACGGACGGGTCAAAGCCGTCCATCTCCGTAAGCAACTGGTTCAGGGTCTGCTCGCGTTCGTCGTGTCCCCCCATGGCGGGTCCAGCGCCCCTGGCCCTGCCGATTGCGTCCAGCTCATCGATGAAGACGATGCAGGGCGCCTTTTGTCTGGCCTGCTCGAAGAGGTCGCGCACCCGGGCCGCCCCGACGCCGACGAACATCTCGATGAACTCGGAGCCGCTTATGTTGAAGAACGGAACCCCGGCCTCGCCGGCGACTGCGCGGGCCAGAAGTGTCTTCCCCGTGCCGGGCGGTCCCATAAGCAGTATCCCCTTCGGCATGCGCCCGCCCAGGCGCTGTATGCGCGTAGGATCCTTGAGGAACTGGATGACCTCCTGCAGCTCCTGCTTGGCCTCCTCAGCGCCGGCCACGTCGTCGAAGGTCACCTTGACACCGCCTTCCGGGTGTATACGAACCCTGTTGCCGATGTTCAGAAACCCCCTGCCGGGACCCATTCGGTTGGCGATCCAGCCCCACAACAGGAACAGGAATCCAAAGGGCAGCACCCAGTTGAAGAAGAAGTTGCTCAGCCAGTCGTTGGAAGGACGCACCGTGTATCTTACGCCGTGCTCCTCCAGTGTCTGCGCAAGCTCGTCGTTCCAGAGGGGTACCGTGACGAAGCGCCTTGGCTGCCCGGTCTCCTCGTCTTTCAGCTTCAACGTTCCGGTGATGAGCTTGTCCGTGACCACGGCATCGGCGACCTGCCCCTCCTTTACGTAGCGAAGAAAGTCGCTGTAGGGCAGCTCCTCGCGGCGCATCTTCTCGGCACCCTGCCAGACATAGAGCGACAGCGCAAGAAATATCAGGTACATCAGCAGCAGTACATTCGGGTTCTGCCAGTACCTGCGCTTGGCCGGCTTGTTGATCTCTATATCGGGCTTCTTGCCACCGGCGTTGAAGTCAGTCTTTTTCATACCAGTTCTTCTCCTGTAAAGCGGGCTTGGAAACCGACTTGTGGATTGATCTCTCCGGATATGGCTTATCGTTTTTTGTTATACCCCGATCTCACAGATCCGTCCGGCTTCATCCCATTTTTTGACGAGGTAGGGCTTGAGCTCCTCGAAGCGCTGTGCGTACTCCTCGATGACACCCTCTGCCTCGGCGTTCGTCAACGCTTCGGTCCTGTTTATGAAAGACGCGACATTGGCATAGTAGAGCGGGGTCATGGTGTTTACGAGCTTCACCCTGTTCTTCGGCCACCTGTGAAAGGTGGCGGCGAAGTCGTAGACGATGCGCGCCCAGAGGTCAATATCGAGTTGCAACTCATCGCGGTGCGCCTTCTTGAGCTCCCTTACGGCCTTCATGTCCTCCTTTGACAGGATCGATTTCCAGAGGGGAGCGAAGTGCTCGCAACCCAAACGGAAGCTCTCCACGAGTAGTTCCTTGTCCACGGGGAACGGCTCAGGCTCCTCCGACGGCACTTCACCGACCATGTCGACGGGTGTACTGCCCTTGACCGCCTTCCACTGTCTCTCGTACTTCTCCATGAGACCGAACATGGTTGCCACCACCTCCCGGAACATCGGGCCAAGGGATTCTCCGGGGTCCTTCTTGCCGTGCACCTTCACCCCTAAGGGCGCCTGGCAGAGGCGGTGCCCCCCTGTAATGGCCGTCGTTGTCATCCAGATGTCTATTCCGAATGTGGCAACGTCCGTATCCCATACGTCCTCCTTGAGGTAGGTCTCCGCAAGGGACGTCGAGAAGCAGAAGTCGCCCCCTATGGGCTGGCGTATGCGTTTTCCGTAGAGCATGCGGGTCATGTTGTAGGCTATGTTGTTTGTGATCGTCCCGTCATACTTGTACCTGTTGTAGAGTGGCGCCACGAAGTCGTACTCTCCTGAGATCACGGGCGAGGCGAGTTTCTGGATCCAGTCCGGCGTGATGGAACGCAGGTCCGCATCCAGCACGACCGTTGCCTGTACCTTGAGGTAGCTGGCCGCCTCGAATATGGACCTCAGGGCCGACCCCTTGCCCGGTATGCCCCTGTAGATCTGGACGAGTTTTTCCACGTATGGATCGAGTATAACATCCTTGGCCTCGTCCCTTGTGTCATCGGTTGAACCGCCGTCGGAGACGAAGATGAGCGTTCTCATGCCAGGAAACGAGAGCATCGCCCCGTGTGAGGCGGTCTTCATCACATGGCGTATCGTCTGGTCGTTGTTGTAGGAAGGTATGCCTATGAGAAGATCGGCCCGTCTTATCTCTTCAAGCCGCTTGATGGTGTACTCGCGTAGAGAGGTCAGAAAGGACATGGGCGTTTCCCCCTTTTCACGTTCGGATACCGTTGCGTCGTAGGTAATGCCGTCTTCGCAGGAGCTGTATGTCCGTCCCGGGGACCACTTGACGGATAAGGCCTTATCGGCCTGCAGGCCTTTTTTTGCAAAAACAAGAAGATTGGCCTTGGTTCCGGCCTCAGCCCCGTGGGGACGGACCTGCTTATAATAGTCCTTCCTTGCTCACCATCGCTTCCCTGATACGGAGGTCTGCAAAACGATTGCTCTGGCGTCCACTGTAAGATTGTTCCGCCGCCGGTCCCTTCATGGGTTGCCTGATTTAAGTATAGTCCCCTGTAATTTCTTTGTCAATTTGGCGATATTCTCAGGCGGATGGTGCCGTTCGGTGAAGGCCCCCGGGTGCACGCATCCGGTCAGGTGCTGGAGCGTCGGTTCCAGAGTTTCGTGATCTCTGCAAAAACGAAGATGGGCACGGCGATCGCGAGCATGAGCCCCCAGTCGTTCAGGCCGAGCGGCACGGTATGGAGCGCCTTCTGAAGGAACGGAACGTAGACGGCGCACACCTGGAGTCCGACGGTTACGCCCCAGGCCATGAGGACCCATGGATTGGTGAAGAAACCTACCACGTACAGCGGCTCCCGCAGCGCACGGAAGTTGAAGACGTTCATCTTCTCGAACAGTATTATCCCTGTGAAGGCGACCGTCTCCGCGGTGGCCACGGCGTTTTCGTGCCCGCTGGCCAGGTAGTGGTGAAAGAGCCAAAGCGTTCCTGCGCCGATGTAGCCGCCGAGCAGTATTATCGTGACGATCCCCCTGCGGTCGAGCACCGGCTCCCTGGCCGCCCGGGGGGGACGGTTCATTACACCCTTCTCGGCAGGCTCAAGCCCCAAGGCCACGGCGGTCATGCCGTCGGTGACGAGGTTCATCCATAGTATCTGGACCGGGAGCAGTATGAGCGGGCCGCCGAGGAGGATGTTCACGAATATGGCCACCACCTCGCCGGTGTTGGATGAGAGCAGGTAGCGGACGAACTTCTGGATGTTGTCGTACTGGCGCCGGCCCTCCTCCACGGCGCCGATGATGGAGGCGAAGTTGTCGTCGGTCAGTATCATGTCCGCCGCACCCTTGGCCACATCGGTGCCGCGTATGCCCATCGCAATGCCTATGTCGGCCTTCTTGAGCGCCGGAGAGTCGTTGACCCCGTCCCCGGTCATTCCCACCACGTGTCCCATCTCCTTGAGAAGCGTCACTATGCGGAGCTTGTGCTCCGGGGTCGTGCGCGCGAACACGGCCTCCTCTTCGAGGACGCTTCGCAGCGTCTCGTCGTCCATGGAGTCTATCTCCGGCCCGGAGTATACCTTGTCGCTCCTGAGCCCTATGCGCCTGGCTATTGCGAGGGCCGTCTTGGGGGCATCCCCTGTTATCATGAACAGGCGTATTCCGGCGCTGTAGGCCGTTTTTACGGCCTGCGGAACCTCCGGGCGCGGCGGATCTATTATTCCCACTATGCCGAGCAGCGTGAGTTCCTTTTCCACGCCATCTTCGTCGAGCGGTACGTCTTGGGGAAGCGTGCGCCGTGCAATGGCAAGCGTCCTCAGACCCTCCGCGGCCATCGCCTCGTATGCCGCTGTGGCGGCCTGCCTGTCGGCAGGGCTCATTTCCCTTTCCTGCACACCGTCGAGGATCCGGCTGCATCGCTCTATGATGACCTCGGGCGCCCCCTTTACGTGGGCCAGCATCCCGTCAGCGCGATGCTCTATAACGGTCATCCTCTTCCTGCGGGAGTTGAAAGAGAACTCGCTTACTGTGTGCGATGGCTCGTCGGGATGAAGCCATGCCTTGTATGCGGCCACAACGAGGGCGGCCTCCGTGGGCTCGCCCACCTCGTGCCACCCGTCCTCGTCCTTGTACAGCCTGGCGTGGTTGCAGCGTAGCCCGGTCTCGAGCAGGGCGAGAAGGTCCTGCCTTTCACGGTAGTCCATCTTTTTGCCATTTGTCTCAAAGTGCCCGGCCGGGTCGTAGCCGGAGCCGGTTATGTCGATCGTTCCGGTGCGAAGCCAGACCCTCTGTACCGTCATCTCGTTCTGGGTGAGGGTGCCTGTCTTGTCGCTGCATATGACCGTCGCAGCCCCGAGGGTCTCGGCCGCCTGCAATCTGCGCAGCAGGGCCTTTCTGCGCACCATGGTCCTTATGCCGAGGGCGAGCGTGATCGTGACCACCGCCGGAAGCCCCTCAGGGACGACGGCCACCGCGAGGGATACGCCGGTGAGGAACATCTCTACCGGGGGCTTGCCGAGCAGGTACCCGCTTGCGGCCACTATCGCGGATATGGCTATGGCGAATACACCGAGCTGCTTGCCGAGAACGGCCAGCTTTTTCTGCAGCGGGGTGGTCTCTTCACCCACCGTCTGGGCAAGCCGCGCTATGCGCCCGAACTCGGTCGCCATGCCCGTTGCAACGACTACGCCGCGTCCGCGTCCGTTCGTGACCACGGTCCCCATCCATGCCATGGAGCTGCGTTCTGCCAGAGGAGTGTCTCTGTCGACGGACCTTGCATCCTTGGATACGGACTCTGATTCCCCTGTAAGTGACGACTCGTCGATCTTCAGGTTCAGTGCCTCTACGAGACGGAGGTCCGCCGGCACGCGGTAGCCTATCTCCAGCACCACTATGTCTCCGGGCACGAGCCTTTCCGCGTCTATCTCCTCTTCCCTGCCTTCCCGTATCACCCTGCACCGCGGCGAGAGCATCCGTTCGAGGGCCTCCATGGCCTTCTCCGCCTTCCACTCCTGGACAAAACCCAGTATCCCGTTGAGCACGACTATCACGAGGATGGTTACGGAATCGGCGGCCTCGCCTATGAGGAATGCTATCAGGGCGGCTGCGAGGAGTATGACGATGAGCACGTCGGTGAACTGGCGCAGGAGTACCGCATACCAGGGTGTTTCCTTTATTCTCTGGAGGGTGTTTGGCCCGTAGCGAGAAAGCCGCCGTCCGGCCTCTTCCCTGCCGAGCCCTTCGAGCGGGTCGGTTTTCAGGTTGTCTATAACCGACTTGAGATCCAGTGCGTGCCAGGCGAGCGGCTCGGTCTGCGCGGTATGCGGGTTTTCGCCGGTCGCCATCAGTGCATGTCCTTTTTGTCTATGGGGACGACGAGCACCGGAACCGGGGCCAGCGATATCACCGTCCTTACCGAACTGCCCACGTAGATGCGTTCCCTCCTGGCCTTTTGCCGATGCCCCAGGATCACCATGTCCATTCCTTTCTCCCGTATATAGCCCACGATCTCTTCTTCAACGCACCCCCTGCGGACGACCACGGACTCGGGCTCGAGGCCTTCCATGGTCGCATCCGTAAACCGTTTCAGCCTGGCCCGCGCCACGGGCTCGGTTTCGGGGCTCCGGTCCGGAAGTACGTAGAGTACGTGCATCGGCCGGTTCATGCTCTTTGCGTATACTGCGGCAAGGCGGGCAAGCTCCTCCGAGCCCGCCTCGAGGTCGAGACACAGGAGTATAGGTCTTTTTTCATCCGGCATACTTCTCCTCCTTTTGTGTCGGGATATCCCTCGGTCTCCTCAACTCCTCTCCCCAGTAGCGCATCATGAGGGTGAAGACAAGCGGCACGGCGATGGTGGAGAATGATGATGCCGCTATAAGCGCGGTGAAAAGGTCCACGTCGATGAGCTTCGCTTCAAGGAGCAGTTGAGCCACTATTATCTCGGTTGTAAGCCTTGCATTAAGGCCTATTCCTATGGTCCATGCCTCGCGCACGTTCAACCTGCCCATGGGAACCATCAGGAATATGCCTATCAGTTTGCCGAGGAAGGCGGCGAGGAACAGCAGTACGGCAAGCAGGGGCGCCTCGATCATGCCCCCGAGGTCGACGCTCAACCCTACCCAGAAGAAGAATATGAGGCCGAATAGACCGTAGCTCATCGACTGGATCGTCTGGATCGCCTGCTCGCCGGCTAGTCCGATGGAGTTGAAGAGCGGGCGCATCAGGACGCCTGCCGTTATGGCCCCTACCACCATGCCGAGCCCTCCGTACTCCGACATGCCGCCGAAGACGAATAGTACGAGCATCGCGAGCATGATGAGGTTGCGCGGATTCCGCGGAAGCCACCTCCCCAGGAGGGGTATCAACCAGCGATAAGACATCCATGCCAGCGCCGCGAAGACGAGGAGCGAGACGAGTATTGCGAGCACCTCGTTCTCCAATACGGCTGCGGAGAAGGATGCCGAGGCCCGTTCACCTATCCATACGGACACGAAGGCCACGAGAAAGACCTCTATCACGTCGTCGAGGGTGCCGGCGCCTATGATGAACGCGCCCACGCGCGTACGTATGAGCTGGAACTCGTCGAGTATGGGGACTATCACCGCCTCGGCGGTAGGCATGCGTGTAAGGCCTATGACAAAGGCCATTATCCAGCCGTAGCCGAGGGCCAGCATGACGGCGGCGCCGAAGAAGAAGGGCACGGCCGTATTGAGCGCGGTACACCATATGATGTTCCCGCTCAGCCCTTTCATCTCCTTGAGGTCGATCTGGAGCCCTATGTAGAAGAGAAGAAAGAGTACTCCGAGTTGAGCCAGGAAGCTGAAGGGCTCATGCAGGGGATGCGTTAGAAGGCGCTCGCCGATGGGCGTGTAGTGTGCGCCCATGGCCACGAAGAGGCCCCCGAGGATGCCTGGTATCCTGAGCCTCGTGAGAAGACCGGCCACGAGGTAGGTCGCCACAAAGAGCAGGGCAAGGAACAGGAGTATTTCGCCGGTCTGGGTTTCGGTCATTGAAAATGCACACTGGATGCCCGTCTGCGTGCGGCCCTTCCGTACAGGCGGATGTTGTCCGCAGTGGGCTTTGGAGTTTGGGAGTTGATATTATGCAAACTTCCATGCATTCGATCATGCATTCCCTGCGGCAAGGAACCTCAACACCTGTCCGTACCCGTCTCCCTCTCGATCGCCTTTTCAATCTCCTTGACCTTGAGGGTGATCTTCATAACCGAGTCCGGGTTAAGTGAGATGGCTTCTATGCCTTCCCTTACGAGAAACTCCGCGAACTCCGGGTAGTCGCTCGGCGCCTGTCCGCATATGCCGCTGTGACGTCCGTTCCTTCTGGCCCCCTGGACGGCCATGGAGATCATCTTCATAACGCCCGGGTCCCGCTCGTCAAAGTCATGCGCCAGGAGCTCCGAGTCCCTGTCCACCCCCAGGGTGAGCTGCGTCAGGTCGTTGGAGCCTATGGAGAAACCGTCGAAGATGCGGCTGAACTCGTCTATCAGCATGACGTTGTTCGGTATTTCGCACATGACATAGACCTTGAGGCCGTTTACCCCCCTTTCGAGACCGTTCCTTTCCATCTCGGCAAGGACCTTCCTGCCTTCATCCACGCGCCGGCAGAACGGTATCATGATGACGAGGTTGGTGAGCCCCATTTCGTCGCGGACCCTTTTCATGGCCCTGCACTCGAGCGCAAAGCCTTCCATGTACCGTTCGTCGTAGTAGCGCGCAGCCCCCCTGAACCCTATCATGGGGTTCTCTTCCTTGGGCTCGAAGTACCGTCCTCCGACGAGGCTTGCATATTCGTTGGTCTTGAAGTCGCTCATGCGAACGACGACAGGCTTGGGGTAGAAGGCGGCGGCTATGGTGCCCACTCCGTGGGCAAGCCTTTCCACGAAGTACTCCGTCTTGTCTTCGTACCCGAAGGTGAGCTCTTCCACCTGCCTTCTGACCTCCTCGTCCTCCATCTTCTCCGGATGGACGAGAGCCATGGGGTGTATCTTTATGTAGCTGTTGATGATGAACTCCATGCGAGCAAGCCCCACGCCGTCGTTCGGTATCATGGAAAGGGAGAAGGCCTCGTCCGGGTTGCCGAGGTTCATCATGATCTTTGTCTTCGGCCGTTCGAGGTCGCCGAGGCTGAGCCTCTCGACGTGAAAGGGCAGTATGCCGTCATAGAGGATCCCCTTATCGCCCTCGGCGCAGCTCACGGTGACCGCCTGGCCTGTACGTACCCTTTCCGTGGCCCCCTCCGCCCCCACCACCGCAGGGATTCCGAGCTCACGGCTTACTATGGCGGCGTGACAGGTCCTGCCCCCCCTGTTTGTCACGATCCCTGCGGCCGTTTTCATGACAGGTTCCCAGTCCGGCGTGGTGGTGTCGGTTATGAGTATCTCGCCCGGCCTGAAGGAGGAGAGGTGTCCGACGTCGGGTATCACCCGTGCGTTGCCGCAGGCTATCTTTTCGCCCACGCTCTTTCCCACGGCAAGGACTGGCCCCTTTTTGTCCAGGTGATATGTTTCGAGCACATCCATCGCCTTCCTGGACTGGACGGTCTCGGGCCTTGCCTGCACGATGAAGATCTCTCCGGTCACACCGTCCTTGGCCCACTCTATGTCCATGGGACGTCCCTCTCCGGCCTTTTCAGAGTAATGGTCCTCTATGGTTATTGCATATCCGGCCAGCTCGATGATCTCGTCGTCCGTCAGGCAGAACCGTTTTCTTTCCGCCTCAGGGACCTCCACGTTCCTCGTAAGCACCTTCGAGTCCCCGCGGCCGTAGATCATCTTGATCCTCTTGTCGCCGAGCCTCTTTCTTATGATGGACCTGAAGCCCTTCCTGAAGGTGGGCTTGAAGACATAGTATTCGTCCGGGGTTACCGCGCCCTGGACGATGTTCTCTCCCAGCCCGTAGGATGCGGTGATGAAGACCACGTCGCGGAAACCGGTCTCCGTGTCGAGTGTGAAGATCACCCCGCTTGTGGCCATGTCCGAGCGCACCATCTTCATGACCCCTATGGACAGGGCCACCTTGAAGTGGTCGAAGTTGTTGTTTATGCGGTACGATATCGCCCGGTCGGTAAAGAGCGAGGCAAAGCACTTTGCGCAGGCCTCCCTCAGGGACTGGTGGCCGCGAATGTTTAGGTAGCTCTCCTGCTGCCCTGCGAAGGAGGCGGTAGGGAGGTCCTCTGCCGTTGCAGAGCTTCGTACGGCAACGTCTGTGTCGGGACCGTACTCTTCACAGAGCCTGTCGTAGGCGGCCTTTATCTCCTCCCAGAGGTCGTCCGGGATGCCCGCACCTATGATGAGGTCTCTCGCCCGCTTTGCCCGCACAGCAAGATCGTCGACATCCGCCTTGTCGATGCCTGACATGGCCTGCCTGAGCCCGTCGAGTATCCCGGCCGAACCTATCACATACCAGTATGCCTCGGCGGTTACGGCGAAGCCGTTGGGAATCCTGACCCCTCGGCCGGCAAGCTCCCGGTACATCTCGCCCAGCGAGGCGTTCTTCCCGCCTACGAGCGGAACGTCTTTTATGTCGATTTCTTCAAACCACTTGATATACATAGGCTTCATTGATCCCCTCCTTGATCACCTCTTCGCCGTTGTCAAGGATCCGGACGGTCTCCGACCGGCATGGTTCCGTTGTCGGCGTGGGTGTGCTCAAATTATATATTAACCCGTGGAATCCGGCAACCGGCGGATTCCACGGGAGCAGTCGGGCTGCGGCGCCCGTTACCCTGGCTGGCGTGGCTGCGCCGCATGGTGACGTGGCATGATTATGCAGGGAAGGAAGGATAGTGCCGTCGTCCGGAGGGCGGATGACGGCATGGGTGACTTCCGCAAAAAAGAAAGGAGGTTACGGGAACCACCGTAACCTCCTTAGATTTACTGGTGGAGCTGAGGGGGGTCGAACCCCTGACCTCATGGCTGCCAGCCATGCGCTCTCCCAACTGAGCTACAGCCCCGTAATCTATATACTTCTAACATCTACTCCACCGCCGTGTCAATCGATTTTTTACTCGGAGAGGCTCCGGAGCGCTTCGTTGCGCCGGTGACGGGCGGGGAACACCTGAAGTGGGTCAGCGCCTGTCCATCGTATCGAAGACGGCGTTCCTTATATCCATGATGGGGACGGGCTTTATTATGTATCTTAGCCCGTTTTCTTTGAAAAATGCCAGACGGCTCGGGTTATCGTAGGTCGTCATGAAGATGAAGCGTTGCTCCATGTTTGGGTATCTCCTGGAGGCGGCCGTGTAGAGCTCGATTCCGTCCATGACCGGCATGTCCACGTCGGCCAGTATGACGGCGAAGTACCTCTTGGCGAGTTTTTCGAGGGCCTCCTTGCCGTTGGATGCGCACTCGACCGCACCCTCGCTGGACAGAGCCTCTGATAGAAGGTAGGCCGTGGGCACGGAGTCGTCGACCACGAGCAGGTTCTCGCGCCAGAGCGAAGGGAGCCGCCTTATGTTCTCGATGAACCTGTTCGACCCCGACTGCGACTGGATGAACCTCTCTACATACCTTTTGTGGTGCTGGATGCTGGCGACGAATGGTATGAACTCCCTCGATGTTTCCTTCAACGAATTGATGACGTATTGAAAGACCTCGTTCCATTCGGCGAACTCGATGTCAGCTACGCAGTCCAAGAGTGTCTCCCTTGTAAGGCACCCCCGGTCCAGTTCCTTTCTGCACGCGGCGATGCCGAGGTGGACTTTGGTCATCGGGTCTTCGTCGAGCGACCTGAAGCAGGAAAGGGAGGGAAGGGTTTCGAGGGATTCGTCGGCCTCGAGCAGCGTTTCATGGTGGTATCTTTCGTCGTCTGCAAGGCGCCGGAGGAACACGGTCAGCTCCTTGTCCGAAGAGAACGCATTCGCGGCCTCTTCATAAAAGCTGCCGAAAGACGCCTCCATCAATGTCAGCCACTGAATGATCTCCTTCATGCCGGCCCCCGGTCGGTAAGGTTTATAAGTCCTAATGGTTTATATGTAAGTAATGGACCGGGAAAGCCACACTTAGGTTCTTACTTAAAGTATAGTGTGACTTTCAGGCATGTCAACCGATCGCCTGTTCCTTAGTGTTGTTAGGTGCCTGCAAGGGGGGTGAATGGCCTTCTGTAGAACTATGTGGTGGAGACTACCGCCTGTCCAGGAGTTTGACCACTGATTCGCGTATCTCGCTTATAGGGGCTGGTTTTATCATGAACTTGAGCTTGTTCTTCTTGAAGAACATTATGCGCTCGGAGTCGTCGTCCGCGGTGAAGAACAGGAAGCGCTGCTTCATGTTGGGGTACTTGTTGGCTGCGGCTATGTAGAAGTCGATGCCGTCCATCTCCGGCATCTCCACATCCGCTATGATGACGGTGAAGTACTTCTCCTTTATCTTCTCGAGCGCCTCCCTTCCGTTCGACGCCGTCTCGACAATGCCTTCTTCGCAGAGCGTGGCCTTGAGCAGGTGCAGCTCCGGCTCCGAGTCGTCCACCACCAGGACCCTTTCCTGCCAGAGCGGCGGAAGGTCCTTAACCCTTTGGAGGTAGCTCTCTCCCTCGGGCAGCCTCGAGAGGAACCTCTCGATGAACCTCTTGTGTTGCTGTATCTTCGCCGCAACGGGTATGAAGTCCTTTGAGTGGGCCTTCAACGTCTTGATCGCATACAGGAAGATTTCATTCCACTCGGAGAACTCTGCGGCTATGACGGCATCCAGTAGGGCGTTTTTAGAGAGTTCGTTCCTGTCCATTTTGGATGTGCACTCGTCGAAGATGTGAAGGAGCTTTTTTTTCGTATCCGTGTCGACGGATATGAGCGAGGGGAGGTTGTTGCGGCTTTTCAGGCCTTCAGCAGCCTTGAGGATTATGGCTTTGTGTTTCTTCTCGTCATCACACAGTCCCTTCAGGAACTGAGCCAACTCCGTGTCGCCGGAGAAGTACTCCGCGGCCCTTCTGTAGAAGTTCGCGGCCGTATCCTCCATCTGGACGAGCCAGTCTATAACTTCCTTCATCATGATCTTACCCCGGATTTGAGCAATTGGTATCCGTTTACATCGCTAAGACTCCGGTGCAGCTGTACGCATGGAAGTGCCAGATGACGGTCTGGGATAAAGCACCTACATTGTAATGTATGATAAAGTCGTTGTCAACGGGATATGATGGTCGTAAATTCCGAGTTGACCACCTGTGGGCCGGGCTTGACAAGCCGTTGCGGCGCGGATATACTTGACCGGACAAGTGAGTGTTTGCTCACCAACGCCGGTTGTTGGAAAATGAAGACCACGAGGGCAGCGGAAAAAAATACCGGACCGAGGCGGATGACGAGCCTCGAGCGCAGGCGCCAGATTGTGGATGTAGCCGGCAGGCTCTTTTCCAGAAAGGGCTTCAAGGGTACGACCACCCGTGAGATAGCCCGGGAGGCCGGGATAAGCGAGGCCACGATATTCAAATACTTCGCCCGCAAGGAGGCGCTCTTCGAGGCCATAATAGACCGCTGCTGCAATGACGAGAGCGGCAACCTGACGCTCATGAAAAAACTCGACGGCAAGCAGGGCAGGGAGGCCTTCGAGGAGGTCGTGGAGTTCTTCATGGAGAGATACGCCGAGGATCCTTCGTTCGCCAGGCTTCTGATGTTCAGCGCGCTGGAGCGCGAGAAGTTTTCGGAGATATTTTTCAGGTCAAAGGGCATGGAGGTGCTCGGATACCTGTCCAGACAAATAGAAGGCATGATGGAGAAGGGGGTCTTCAGGCCGCTCGACCCCGAGCTGTGCGCAAGGGCGTTTCTCGGCATGGTCATCCATTACTGCATGGTCCAGGAGATCTTCGGGTTCAAGAGGTTCTTCGACCGTCCCCGCGCAGTGGTTGCCGAGACCTTCGTCGATATATTCCTGAACGGCATGGTTACGAGGGAGAGGCATAAATGAGAAAGCCAGTTTTGCATCCACGACGCTTTCGCGGCCTGCCGTGCACGGCAGCGCTTGCGGCCTTTTTATTATCCCTGCTCGTGCCTGCAGGGCTTCTTGCTGGAGAGGTCGTAGACATACGCAAGGCATGGCGAAGCGCCCTTGAAAACCACGAGGCCGTGCTGATCGCGAGGGAGTCCCTTGCCAGGAGCGAGATGGAGATCAAGAGGGCCTACTCGAAGTTTCTGCCGACGCTCGGCGTTGAAGGCACCTACACGCGGTACACGGAAAAAAAGACCACCAGTGGGTTCCTCATACAACCGGATGACAGCACCAGGTACGAGGTCAGGCTCAGGCAGTACCTGTACACAGGTGGAAGGGCTATGAGCCTCCTGAGACAGGCCAGGGCAAGCCTTGATGCAAGCCGCAAGGGCCTTGGGGACGTCCGAGAGACCGTGTTGATCGAGGCATCGAGGGCGTACTACGGGTTGCTCAAGGCCGGCAAGGAGGTGGGTATCCGCGAGGCATCTTTAAGGCGTGCGAATGAGCAGCTCAAGGCCGCCAGGGCGCGTTTCAGGGTAGGCACGGCGACAAGGGCCGACGTGCTGAGGGCCGAGGCCGAGGTCGCCTCCAAGGAGGCCGAGCTCTCAACGGCCGAAGCCGCGCTCAAAGACGCAAGGGACCTTTTCTCGAGGGTCACAGGCATCACCGGTGAGGTCGAAGCAGATTCGGCCGTGCAGGTCTCCACCGTAGAGATGGGCGTGGAAGAACTCGAGCGGCTCGCCTTTGAAAAGAGAATGGATTACCAGCAGAAGAAACTCGCTGAGGATATTGCAAGGGAGCAGGTGAGGTATGCAAAGGCCAACTTCATGCCCACGCTCGACGTGCAGGGTGTCTACGAGTACAGGGAACAGACCCCGGAGACGACCTTCCTTCTGAACGATGTCACGTACGGAACGGTGACGCTCTCCATACCGCTCTTCGAGGGCGGGCTCAAGCGGGCCGAGCTCAAGCAGGCGCGGAGCAGGCTCAGGGAGGCGGAGCTTGAAAGGCTGCGTTACAAGCGCGACGTCAAGCTCGAGGTCCGCCGGGCCTACAACAAGATGGAGGCCGCGCGTTCCGTGATCGCATCCTATCGAAAGCAGGTCACCTTTGCGCGCGAGAATTACTCCATGGTCTTCAAACAATACAGGCACGGACTTGCCGACAGCACCGACCTAATAGACGCGGATACCATCCTTGTTTCGGCAGAGCTCGGGCTTACGAGGGCGAGCATAGACTATGAACTCTCGGTCCTCGAGCTCAAAAGGAGCACCGGGATACTGCTCGACGAGGTCGAGGAGATGCTCGAATAAACGGGATGCGGCCAGTCCGGGCCGCATCCATATGGACATAAAAAATCAGGAGCAGCATCAATCATGAAAAGACTGTCGCTTTTTTGCCTGATCTTCCTGGCCGCGGTCCTCTTTCAGGGGTGCAAGGGCGAAGAAAAGCCCGGTGTAAAGGGACACGGGGTGCGCGCCGCCGCCGTCTTCAATGTCAGGGCATGGCGGGCTTCGAGGCAGGATTTACCCAAGACCATCCGGGCCGTGGGGACGCTCGAGCCCGAGCAGGATGTCATAGTGAGCTCAGAGGTCACGGCAAGGCTTACAAGGCTCCTTCACGACGAGGGGGACAGGGTACGCAAGGGAGAGAGTCTTGCGCTCCTCGACAATGAGAAGTTCAGCCTCAGGGTCTCCAAGACCGAGGCTGACCTGAAGAGGGCCAGGGCCGCGCTCCACTACGCAGAAAAGGACCTCGAAAGGAAGAGGGAGCTTCTCGATGAGGGCATGGTCACGCAGGAGGCCTATGATCAAGCGCTTTCCAGGCGGGATTCGGCGATGGCCGACGTTGAGAGCATGGAGGCCGCGCTCAGGCTCGCCCAGAGGGATCTCATGGAGTCGAACGTAAAGGCGCCGTTTTCCGGCCACCTCGCCGAGAGGTTCGTATCCGTGGGCAGCTACGTAGGAGAGGGTGAGAGGCTCTTCAGGCTGATAGACATAGGCCATCTGAAGGTCTCCGCCTCCATCCCGGAGAGACATCTACCGGAGGTACGCATCGGGCAAAAGGTGCTCGTTACGACCAGTACGGGCGATGACGGGGAGTTCAGCGGTGCCATCTACTTTATAAGCCCGCACGTGGACGAAAAGACGCGGAGCTTCGAGATAAAGGCAAGGATAGGGAACCCCGGCGAGGTGCTCAAGCCCGGTCTCTTTGTCGACGTTACGGTCGTAACGGGCATGAGAAAGGGGGTCTTCCTCGTGCCGGAGTCCGGTGTGCTCAGCCGCGACGGCCGGAACGTCGTCTTCGTGGTCTCTGACAATACGGCCCACATGAGGGAAGTGACGGTTCTGGACAGGGCAGACGGCATGGTTGTGGTGGGAGAGGGGCTTGGAGAGGGCGAACTGGTGGTCGTCGACGGGGCGTATGATCTGCAGGAAGGTTCGAAGGTCAGGGTTGTCGACTCCCGTGGGGAGGCAGGAGGTCATTGATGGTACGTACATGCACGTTGCACGTGTCGTCTTCGGCCGATGCGTTTTTTTTGCAGCCGTTTGCGGTGCCTCGATGCACCGGCCCGCGCCTGTTACGGTGAAGAGAAGATTGATAGGATGCCTGGATGATATTACCTGAGATAGCGATAAGAAGGCCTGTAACCACCTTCATGATGATGGCCGCGCTCTTGGTCTTCGGGCTGATCGGTTACACGAGGCTGGGGGTAGACCAGTACCCGAAGGTCGACTTTCCCGTGGTGACGGTCACCACCGTGCTCGAGGGCGCCAGCCCCGAGGTCATAGAGGAGAACATAACCGACGTGATCGAGGAGGAGGTGGCGACCATAGAGGGTGTCAGGAGGCTCACAAGCATTTCCTCGCACGGTGCGTCGGTTGTGACCGTCGAGTTCAACATGGACAGGGACATAGACCTCGCGGCCCAGGACGTGAGGGACAGGGTGAACCGCATCCTCAGGGAGCTCCCCGACGACGCTGAGGTCCCGGTGGTGGACAAGCTCGACATACAGTCGCAGCCCATCATGTGGATAGCCGTCTCCGGACGGCGTCCGATACAGGATGTGACCGGTTACGCGGACGATGTCCTGAAACCCAGGCTCGAGACGGTAAAGGGCGTGGGGTCGATCATCCTCGGAGGCAAGAGGGAGAGGGCCATAAGGGTGTGGCTGGACAGGGACAGGCTCGAGGCGTACGGGCTTACCTCCGGTGACGTGGTGGCGGCGCTGAGGCGCGAAAACGTCGAGATCCCGGGCGGCTTCATAGAGAGCAGGAATGTTGAGTTCAGCGTGAAGACCGAGGGCAAGTTCAGGGAGGTCCGGTCGTTCGAAGATCTCATCGTGGCCTACGATAAGGGGAGCCCGGTAAGGATCAGGGATATCGGCCGTGTGGAGGACGGGCTCGAGGACAGGCGCAGCCTCGCCCGGTACAACGGAGAGCCTGCGGTAGGACTCGGCGTAATAAAGAAGTCCGGGGCCAACACCGTGGAGCTCGCCCGGCTGATCAAGGAGGAGCTCGCCAGGGTACAGAAGGACCTGCCCGCCGGCATAAAGACCGAGGTTGCCTTCGACGCGTCGGTCTTCATCGAGGACAGCATCGAGGAGATGGAGTTCGCCCTGGCGTTCGGCGGGCTCCTGGCCGCGGTGGTGGTCTTCTTCTTCCTGCGCAATCCCACGGCGACGATAATAACCGGGACCACCATCCCGCTCGCCATCATAGGTAGCTTCGTCTTCATCTACTTCATGGGCTTCACCATGAACACCATGACCATGCTCGCCTTAACGCTGGCCATAGGTGTAGTCATAGACGACGCCATAGTCATAGTGGATAATATCCACAGGCACAGGGAGAAGGCTCGGGACTCCATTGAGGCGGCCAGGAACGGCACAAACGAGATAGCCTTCGCCGCCGTGGCCACCACCTTCGCCCTCGCCGCGGTCTTCATCCCAGTGGCGTTCATGAAGGGCATTGTGGGAAGGTTCTTCTTCGAGTTCGGCATAACGGTGGCCGTCGCCGTTTTCCTTTCCACCTTCATCGCACTCACCTTCACCCCGATGCTGTCGTCGAGGTTTCTCAGGCCCACGCGCCGGGATTCGCGCTTTTTTACCACCATGGAGTCCTTTTACTCGCGGGTCGAGGCCACATACAGGAGGCTTCTGGCGTGGGCGCTCACGCACAGGGCGCTCGTGGTCACCTCGGCGGTGGTCATATTCCTTGGAAGCCTCGCGATATGGGTCTTCATCGGCAAGGAGTTCATACCGCCCGAGGACCAGTCGAGGTTCATAGTCAGGTTCGAGACCCCCATAGGCTCTACGATGGATTACACGGACGAAAAGCTCAGGTTCAACGAGGCCGTCCTGAAGGATCTGCCGGAGATAAAGAGCTTCTTTGCGGCCGTCGGGCTCGGCGATGCCTCGAACGTGAACAAGGGGCTCATGTTCGTGAGGATGGTCCCCAAAGAAGAGAGAGAAAGGAGCCAGAGCGAGGTCGTGGCCTTCCTGAGGAGGAAGCTGAACAGCGAGCCGGGGCTCAAGGTATATGTTATGCCGCTGGGCTTCGGGTTCGGCGCCAGAAGGGGCACCCCGCTTGAGTTCATAGTGATGGGGCCGTCCGTCGAAGAGCTCGACAGGCTGACGACAGAGATCACGGAGAGGTTCAAACGTGTCCCGGGCATAGTCGGCGTGCATACGGACTTCGACGCCGGCCTTCCCGAGATCCGTGTCTACATAGACCGCGACAGGGCCGCCGACCAGGGGGTGGATACCACCACGCTTGCGTCGACGATAAACACGCTCATAGGCGGAAGGGATGTTACAAAGTACAAGGAGGGCGGAAAGCGTTACGACGTGAGGGTCAAGCTCGTTCCCTCTCAGAGGATGACCCCCCAGGACATAGACAAGCTGCACGTGAGGAACAGGGACGGCAGGCTCGTCAGGCTCTCGGGCATGATAAGGATCGAGGAGGGGACCGCACCGAGCGTCATAAACAGGTACAACAGGCAGAGGAGCGTCACAATCTTCGCAAACATGGAGGAGACCAAGACCCTCGGCTCCGCCATAGACGACATATCGAGGATCGCCGAGGATGTGCTTCCCGAGGGGTACACGACCGAACTGGGGGGCAGGGCCGAGCAGTTCAGGGAGTCGCTCGAGGGGATGCTCCTGGCCTTCTTTCTTGCTGTCCTTATAACCTACATGGTGCTGGGCTCCCTCTTCGAAAGCTTTCTGCACCCCTTTACCGTGATGCTGGCCCTGCCGCTCAGCACGGTCGGCGCACTCGGCGGGCTGTGGCTCACCGGCAACACCATAAACATCTACAGCCTCATAGGCCTCACGCTCCTGGTGGGCCTCGTCACCAAGAACTCCATCCTGCTTGTGGACTACACTAACACCCTGCGCCACAGGGGGCTCGGCATGCGCGAGGCTGTGCTCGAGGCAGGCCCCGTGAGGCTCAGGCCCATACTCATGACCGCGCTTTCCACGATATTCGGCGTGCTTCCGACGGCGCTCGGCGTGGGGCCGGGCAGCGAGTCGAGGGCCCCCATGGCCATAGCCATAGTGGGGGGGCTTTTCAGCTCCACCGTGCTCACGCTCGTCGTCATACCGGTCGTCTATACGTTGTTCGATGATCTCAAGGGGAGGATCTACGGGCGCAGGTCCGCTGGTTCCGTTTAAAATCCTTGTTTTACAGGGACTTTTCCTGTATATTGCCGGTATGAGGTGTCCTTACTGTTCCCATCTCGAAGACAGGGTCATGGATTCACGGCTCTCTCAGGACGGAAGCGTGACCCGCAGGCGCAGGGAATGCCTCGCCTGCCTCAAGAGGTTCACCACCTACGAGAGGATCGAGGAGACGCTTCCGCTCGTGGTGAAAAAGGACGGTACGAGGGAGCCGTACGACAGGGGAAAGGTGCTTTCGGGCATAAAGAAGGCCTGCGAGAAGAGGCCGGTCGGCATAGACGACATCGAAAAGGCCCTTGACCGGCTCGAAACGAGGTTCTCCGAGACCGGGGAAAAGGAGATACCGAGCTCTGTGATAGGGGAGGCGGTGATGGAAGAGCTGAGAGCCCTCGATGAGGTCGCATACGTGAGGTTCGCATCCGTATACAGGGACTTCAGGGACATAAACGAGTTTATGAAGGAATTGAGGGAACTTATTGATTTAAAAAAGAAAAAAGATTAGTTATGTCTCATGAGCGCTTTATGCGCACCGCGCTGGCCCTTGCCAGGAGGGGGCTTGGTCATACCAGCCCGAACCCGGCGGTCGGCGCGGTCGTGGTAAGGAACGGCGGGATAGTATCAAGGGGGTACCACAGGAAGGCCGGACTTCCGCATGCCGAGGTCTTGGCCCTCGAGGGTGCTGGTAAGGGCTCGAAGGGAGCGGACCTCTACGTAACGCTCGAGCCCTGCAACCACCACGGAAGGACCCCGCCGTGTACCGAGGCCGTAATCGCGGCCGGCATAAAGAGGGTGTTCATCGGCGCCGTGGACCCGAACCCCGAGGTGGCGGGCAAGGGCATGGAAAGGCTCAGGAGAGCCGGCGTAGAGGTTACGTCCGGCATACTCGCCGAGAGGTGCCGCAGGCTCAACGAGGCGTATGAGAAGTACATCACTACCGGTCTGCCGTTTGTAACGCTCAAGCTCGCCTCGACACTCGACGGACGGATCGCCACTAAGACCGGAGAGTCCATGTGGATAACATCTGAGGACTCGAGGCGCCGCGTGCACAGGATGAGGTCCCTGGTGGACTGCGTCATCGTGGGCAGCGGCACCGCCTTGAAGGACGACCCCGAGCTTACGGTCAGGCTGGTACGCGGAAGGAACCCTCTGAGGGCCTTGATCGACAGCGATCTCAAGGTTCCACCGGATTCCAGGCTCTTTCACCCCTCCGGCGCCGGTTGCTTCGTCTTTACGCGCAGGGGGGTGGACCGGGAAAAGGCCCGCCTGAGAGAGGAAAGGGGGGCAGAGGTCATCCCAGTACGGCGGACAAGGAACGGGCTCAGCCTCAAGGGCGTACTGAGGGAGCTTGGAAAAAGGGAGATAACGAGCGTGATGGTTGAGGGAGGCTCCGCCCTTGCGGCCGGCTTCCTGAGTGAGGGGCTCGTGGACAAGGTCGTGTGGTTTGCGGCCCCGGCGCTTTTGGGCGGCGATGCATTGTCCGCCGTGGGAGAGTTGAATATAAGGAGGATCAGCGGTGCGCTCAGGCTGAAGGATGTGACGACGAGCCGGGTGGGCGTGGACATACTCGTAGAGGGCTACCTTTGATAGTACGGGACCTCCATCTGTCGTAGTCCCGAAGAGCCGGATGCAACGGTGTGCCGGAGTGTCCGGAACGCTTCCAGCAGAGAGGCTTCAACACGCAGCGAATGGATGTGACAGAAGATGTTTACAGGCATAGTTGAAGACTTAGGTGTTGTAAAATCTGTTGAAAAAAAAGGCACGTCTGGTAGAATAACGGTTGAGTCCGGTTTCGGGCCCGGTGCGCTTGCAACCGGCGACAGCATAGCCGTGGACGGGGTCTGCCTCACGGTCGTCGAGTACCGTGACGGCCTGTTCAGCGCCGAGATCAGCGGCGAAACGCTCGGGAATTCGACACTCGGCGGCATCGAGGTCGGCTCAAGGGTCAACCTTGAAAGGCCGCTTACACCGTCGAAGCCGCTCGGCGGACACATAGTGACGGGTCACATAGACTGTACGGGCACCATCAGGAGCAGGCACAGTAGCGACGACGGGGCCGAGTTCGAGATCACGGTCCCACGCGCCTCACTGGGCCTGATCGTGCACAAGGGCTCGGTGGCCGTGGACGGCGTAAGCCTTACCGTTGCCTCGCTCACCGGGGACGGATTCCGGGTGGCCGTCATCCCGCATACCCTCAAGACAACGACACTGTCGCTCAGGCGGGTCGGTTCAAGGGTCAACATAGAGACGGACATAATAGCCAGGTACGTCGAGAGGCTCATCTCCTCCTACCGCAGGACCGGTATCACTCAAGACTTCCTGGCTGAGCACGGGTTCTTGAAAAAGGATTAGGATCGAAATGGCAGCAAACACAGGGGGAAGGGAAAGATGTCCATTAGAAGGATAGAAGAGGCGCTCAAGGACATAAGGGAAGGCAGGATGGTGATCCTCGTGGACGACGAGGACAGGGAGAACGAGGGGGACCTCTGCATGGCCGCCGAGAAGGTGACCCCAGAGGCCATAAACTTCATGGCCAAGTACGGTCGGGGCCTCATATGCCTGACCCTCACGGAGGACAAGGCCGATGAGCTCGGGCTGCCGCCCATGGTGACCGACAACACCTCCATGTTCAGGACCGCCTTCACCATATCCATAGACGCGGCCCATGGTGTAACGACCGGAATATCGGCATCCGACAGGGCCGTTACCATCCTCACCGCGGTAAAGGACGGTGCGAAGCCGCACGAGCTGGCAAGGCCGGGCCACGTCTTTCCTCTCCGCTCCAAGAAGGGCGGGGTCCTGGTAAGGACCGGCCAGACCGAGGGGTCGGTGGACCTTGCAAGGCTCGCCGGACTTAAGCCCGCCGGGGTCATATGCGAGATCATGAAGGACGACGGCTCCATGGCCAGGATGCCGGACCTCGAGATAATGGCCCGCGAGCACGGCTTGAAGATAGTGACCATAGCGGACATCATAGAGTACAGGCTCAGGAAGGACCGGCTCGTAAGGAGGGTGGCGACCGCCAGGATCCCCACGAGGTACGCCGGAGAGTTTACTGCGGTGGCCTACGAGAACGACGTGGACTGCCATGAACACCTGGCGCTCGTAAAAGGGGATATGGACGCCATCGACCCTGATGAGCCCATACTTGTGAGGGTGCACTCAGAGTGCCTTACAGGTGACGTGCTGGGCTCTGAGAGATGCGACTGCGGGGAGCAGCTCGTCGGTGCCATGAAGATAATAGAAAGGGAGGGCAAGGGGGTCCTCCTTTACATGCACCAGGAGGGCAGGGGCATAGGACTTGCGAACAAGCTCAAGGCCTACATGCTGCAGGACGAGGGGCTCGACACCGTCGAGGCGAACGAGCGGCTCGGCTTCAAGGCGGACCTGCGCGACTACGGCATTGGGGCGCAGATACTGCTGGACCTCGGCATAAGGAAGATGCGGCTCATTACGAACAACCCGAAGAAGATAAAGGGGCTCGAAGGGTACGGACTCGAGGTCGTAGGCAGGGTGCCCATCGAGACTACGCCGAGCAGGAGGAACGTGGAATACCTTAAGGTGAAGAAAGAGAAGATGGGGCACATCCTCACGAAACTCGATGAGGTGGTCTGCTGCGGCGACAAGACCGATCTGGTGACGAATTAAGGAGGACATATGCCGAAGACATTCGAAGGCAATCTTTCAGCAAAGGGGCTCAAGGTGGCGGTGGTTGCGGCAAGGTTCAACGACTTCATCGGAGACAGGCTCTTGAGCGGTGCGCTCGACACCCTCGTAAGAAGCGGTGCGGATGAAGATGATATCGACATCATACGCGTCCCCGGCTCGTTCGAGATGCCGGTTGTGCTTAGGACCCTCGCCGAAAAGAGGACTTACGACGCGATAATATGCGTGGGGGCCATAATACGCGGCTCAACGCCGCACTTCGACTACGTGGCCGCCGAGGCGTCGAAGGGCATAGCGCGGATATCCGCGGAGTACGGTATACCCATAGGTTTCGGTATCATAACGGCGGACACGATAGAGCAGGCCATAGAGAGGGCGGGTACGAAGAGCGGAAACAAGGGCAGGGACGCAGCACTCACGGCGATCGAGCTCGCCAACCTCCTGAAGACCCTTTCGTAGAAGGGACCCGTAGGGACACGACCATGCACGGCAGAACGAAGGCGAGAGAGACTGTGCTGCAGGCGCTTTACCAGATGGACCTTGCCGACGGAAGCGAGCGCGAGTGTCTCGATGAGGTGTGCCGAAGCCGGAAGCTTGCTCCGGATACAAAGGAGTACTGCGAAACGCTCTTCTACGGGGTGACGGGACATCTCGGTGAGATCGACAGGCTCATCGAGGGGTGCTCTGAGAACTGGACGGTCGACAGGATGGGGGTCATAGACAGGAATATCCTGAGGATGGCCGTCTTCGAGCTCCTGTACCGTGCGGAGGTCCCCTACAAGGTGGTAATAGACGAGGCCGTGGAGCTTGCAAAGAAGTTCGGCACGGGTGAATCGAGCGCCTTTATAAACGGCATACTCGACAGGGTCGCAAAGGACTCCGCGGTCAGGGAGAGGGCTTCGGTCAGGTAAGGCGCAAGATCCCGTCTCAATGCTTTTTGCCTGAACTTCTCGTTACAGATGAACCGTCGTTCCGCGCCCGCCCGCTGGCGCCATACGTTTTTTTGCCATACAAAGGAAGCGGCCCTAACGGCCGTTTGTCTTTATTTCGTCTGAGGAGGATGCATCTTGAAGGTGAATTTTTTTGATCTCGCGGCCCAGTACGAAAGGATAAAGCGCGAGGTCATGCGCGAGGTCGAGAAGGTATGCGCGACGCAGCGTTTTGTTCTCGGTGAAAACGTCAGATCTCTTGAAGATGAGGTGGCGGGTTACAGTGGGGCGAGGTACGGCATAGGGGTTGCGTCAGGCAGCGACGCCCTCCTCATAGGGCTCATGGCGCTGGGTGTGGGCTGCGGAGACAGGGTCATAACCACTCCGTACACGTTCTTTTCCACCGCGGGCTCCATAGCGAGGCTCGGTGCCGTGCCCGTCTTTGCGGACATAGACCCGCGGACCTACAACATCGATCCCGACTGGACCGAGACGCTGCTGAAAAGGGACTGGTCACGGCGCATAAAGGCCGTGTTACCCGTGCATCTTTTCGGCCAGCCGGCCGAGATGTCGGCCATAAGAGAGATCGCCCGCAGGCACGGGGCCGCGGTCATCGAGGATGCGGCGCAGTCCATAGGCGCCGTTTACAAGGGAAAGAGGGCCGGATCACTCGCGGACATAGGATGCTTTTCTTTCTACCCGACGAAGAACCTCGGCGGCTTCGGCGACGGGGGCATGATCACCACGGACAGGAAGAGGCTCGCCGACAGGATAAGGATGTTGAGGGTCCACGGCAGCACGAGGCGTTACTACCACCCTGTGATCGGCATGAATTCAAGGCTCGATGAGCTGCAGGCCGCGGTCTTGAGGGTGAAGCTCAGGCGCCTGGATGAGTGGACGGAAAAAAGGATCAGGAACGCCGGGCTGTATACCTCTCTTTTCGAGAAGGAAGGCCTTCTCGGCCATGTTACACCGCCGCACGTCGAAGAGGGGAACGTGTCTGTATTCAACCAGTACGTGGTGCGCGTGAAGAAGAGGAACGCCCTTAAGGAGCATCTCGCGGCGAAGGGCATCGGCACGGAGATATACTACCCGGTGCCGCTGCATCTTCAGAAGTGCTTCAAGTACCTGGGCTACAAGAGGGGGGATCTTCCCCGCTCAGAGGCAGCCGCGCGCCAGACCCTCGCTCTGCCCATATACCCTGAGCTCAAGGATGAAGAGATCCGGTACGTTGTGTCGAGTATAGCCGGGTTTTATCGAAGCGCGGATAAAAGCAGTTCCGGTTGATGAACGCCCTGCGTCAGAATGTCTCACGGTCATGGAGCCGCCGTGGGTCTGCCTGCCCATGCCGTGGCGGCGAATAGACGGCACCGGGTTGCCCGCCGCGCTCCGCCCGCGGCTTCGGCCCACCCAATGACTTATTTTTATGTCATTGCGAGCCGCCGAAGGCGGCGCGGCACTCTCAAGAAACTCGGAGACAGAAGACAAAGGTTCTCTGGGACAAGGTCATAGAATTCGCAATGACGGACCCGGCAAGCATCACTTCGTCGAGGTGTCGGCGAGCGGTTCCGGCGTGCTCGGACTGCGGAAGCACTTTTAAAGTGGAACCAGGGCCGTAAAGGGTTGAGATCCTTGCCATGGGAAGAACCCGGGAAGGAGAAAAAACAGGCGTTGTCGCGGGTTTTATTCTTGCGCTCATTATACTGTTGTACCCCTGTCATGCCTACCCCAGTACGCTGGAGCCCTTCCGGGCCTCACCCGACCAGGTCCTGGTCATCTACAACGCCGACTGGGAAAAAGACAGCGAAGGCTCGGAGCCCGGACAGGATTCAGAAGAGGTGGCACGGTATTACGCCGCCATGCACACCGACCAGGTGACCGGAAAGAAACCTTATCTCCTGGGGCTTTCATGCCGCCACCCATTCAGCGGAGAACACCTCAACCACTGGTTCATTCGCGAAGTCAGCGAGGACAACAAAAACGGCGTCGTCTTCACAGGCAAAGGTCCCGCTCCGGACGGCGGATGGATCCGGGACTCGCGGAAGGTTGAGATCACGGTGGACGAGCCCGATGTGGACTGGGACTCCGTAAGGATCACGTGCAGGTCGGAGCTGAGCGGCAGGGAAAGGGTCCTCAGGCCGACGGAGTACCGCGTCTCCTCCAACGGCAGGGCCAAGACATTCAGCTTCAACGCCGCCGCTTTCTTCAGCGGCACCGTCACGGTGGAATTCCGGATAAAGGACACCTCCGGCAGGACCATACGAGACCTTTCGCTTAAGTTTTACGACATAAAGGACTTCGTCTTCTCTCCGGTCGGTCCCGACAACATACCGGACGACAGGATACTGGAGGAAGACGTACTCACCCCGGTAAGGGAGTTCCTCGAAGATCCGGCGAATGCATTGCCCGACGGCACGCTCCTCAAGGATCACATCCTCTACATCGTCCTCGTGCACGGCATGCCGTACTCCGCAAAGGCGGTCTTCGGCATAGAGCACGGGGCGACATCACGCCCCGGCGACCATGGCTATCTCGCGTCGCTCGAGCAGCGCCTCCAGACCCTTTATTACGCGTGGGACTCCCCGGCCTTCAGACCCCCGGTCGTCTCCATGTACATGTCAGGCGGCCCTGACTCGGACAAGGGGGTCAGGAACCACATAATCACCACGGCAATGAGGAGGCCCCAGCAGGGTGTGCGCTGGAACCCGTACCTTCATCCCGACACCCATTCGTTCCTATCGAGGAAGCCGAAGCCGCCCCGCTTCGTAAACATGACCCCGCTCGGGAGACTGAGAAGGATATTTCCCGAAGACTACTTCATCTACGCGGTGAGCAGGATCGACGGGGTCGACGCCGAAGAGGCGAAACGTATCATCGATTATTCCCTCTACGCAACCAGGCACCTCAGGCCCGAGATGGACTGCCGCGTCCGCAGGGCCTTGGCCGCGGAAGGAAAGGCCGATATAGGCGACCTGCGAAAGAGGCTCAAGCAGGCCGAGGATGAAAACGCCTGGGGAGGGGAGGAGCTCGTGCGGCTCGGATTCATCACACCTGCTGGCGGCGAGCGACAGGGGCTGCCGTTTCTGGCGAGGCCTTCGGGTGAGGCGGACGGGGAGTGCGAGGAAGGTTCGGCCGACTGGAAGGAGTCAGGCTTCTATCCCGGCGGCATCGGCCGTCGTGTAAAAAGCCACAACGGATGGAACATAAGGGGTGCGCCGGTATGGGAGTACCTGCGTCGCGGTGTGACCGTGACGGCCTGCGGCGCACCGGCATACGGAGGCGGCCCGCACATAACAAACGCCACGTTCTGGGACAACCGCATACTCATACGCTACCTCTTCCGGGGCAGGGACCTCGGCGAGGCCCTGCTCATCTCCACCTTTTACACCAACTGGTCGACCTCGCTCATCGGCGACCCGCTCATGCACCCGGACCTTCACGAGACCGCAATCGACAAGGCCCCGCCTGAGCTGCAGGGGGAAGTGTCCGTCCGCCTCGACGGCGAAGCCGGGGTGGTTACGGCCCATATCCGCGCAGAGCTGCTCCATCGTCCGCGCACCCCCGAGGTGGCGGTCCTCAAGGTGGTATTCTACGACGCCGAGGGAGGAGAGATAAGCGCCTCGTCCGCCCTCTATTCCAGCCGCCCCGCTGTGACGGTGAAGGGACTTCGACACGATACGGAATATACAATGAAGGCCGTTCTTACAGATCCATACGGTAACCGCACCGAGGTGCCTGCGAGGACCATAAGGACCGGGCCCGAACGGGTCACGGCCCCGCTGATGAGGCTGTTCCGCAAGCTCAAGTAAAAGAGGGGAAAGACCGTTCAGGTGACCGCTCTTTCATGCGGTGCGATAAATTATGATCTGTCTTAATTTGCTTGATATATTTGTTGATTTGTAGTAAGGTTTTGTGTGCAAAAGCGTAGTGCGCTAAGCAGGGGGTTAAGTGCCTGGTATGTTCCGGTACCTCGGCCAATGCCCCTTGGAGAGAGTTCCTTATCACGCATAACGAGTACCTGGCCGCCGGAGTGACGCAGGCACAATCAGGCCTGCGGTTCTCCCGACGCGCAGGCATGCTCGGGGCTTGCTGTGGGGTTGGCGAGCTGATATAATCAAGTTTTCTTACGAAGCCCTCCAGCACTTTGCAGATAGGGCTTCAAAACGGCCACATTTGCTGAACTTGTGAGACTTCTTCATCCCCGACAGCGTCGTCGGCATGGTTTCAGCAGCGACACAAGCCGTCACAGCCATGGACAGTGAGGCGTATCGCAGCTTCCCGTTTTTCATGGCAAGGCCATACTCGTGAGCCGCCGACAAGCTGTGTCTGACCAGTACGGATATGTGACGAGCATCGATGGTTTTGCAACGGCCCGCCCCGTGGTCTTACCCGACAGCAACGGCAGCGTTCCGGTTTGATGCTGTACGGTAACACGAGCACGATATCCATTTGTTGAATTGTAGTGTGGGGTGGTGGATGCGCTTGCTCGATGAAGTGACGCCGGAGGAACTTATTGCTTGTCATTTTCGCCGTCTCAATATATACTTATGCAGGGTACCACACGGCGTGTCGGCTGCCGGGGCAGACGGGCTCGCACCTTTACTATTTTAGGCAGAACCATTCGGGCGTTCACTTAAACTAAGTTTAAACGCGAGAGACATCATATGGCTGTAAAGGTGTTGCTTTCCTTCAGCAATCTTATCTTCTCTGAGGGTATAGCCAGTCTCCTGGAAGGGCAGGATGACATCACCTACAGGATCCTCGGGAACGATGAGGACCCGGAGGAGTGTGTAAAGTCCTTCCGTCCGGACGTCGTCTTGATGGACATAATAACCCTCTACGGCCTGTTCGGCAACATAAGTCCCACACCGAGGATGTCCTTTGTCCTCGTCGACACCCACTGCGGCGAGGAGAACATCGCCAACGCATTCGTCACCAGGAGGGTGACGGGTATCCTCACGGTCGATACCGACGCAAAGCTGCTCATCAAGGCCATCAAGGTCGTCTCCAGGGGGGAGATCTGGATAGACAACAACAACCTGAAGAACCTTGTCGTGGGGCTCAACGCCATCAAGGGGCCCATATCGCAAGGCAGGATTTCTGGCAGGGAGAGGGAGATAGTCTCGCTCGTGGCCAGCGGGCACCGTAACAAGGAGATAGCTGAAAAGCTGTGTATCAGCGAGCAGACCGTCAAGACGCACCTATACAGGATCTTCAAGAAGCTCGGCCTTCAGAACCGCTCGCAGCTAATCGTCTTCGCCCTCAAGAACTCAGACCTCACCGACGGCCATCTCTACGAGGAGCAGGAGCTCCATCCCTGAGGCGCATGCCCACCCCGGGCCTTCATCCCGTTCCACCGTACCGAAGGAACCCACCTTATTAGATTTCCAAAGTTTCTTGAGTTTGAGGGAGGGGTTTTTATCCCTAACCGAGTTTTTTTGAGACCGCCGAGGCCGGCAAGCCGGCCTCGCGATGGCTGGATGACCAAAAGAGGGAGTGTTATCGCGAGGGCCTGAGGCCCGAAGCACCGGGTTGCCAGCCGATTCCCGGCGGGAGGGAAAGGCGGGCTGTATCAATTGACATAAACCTTGCCGGGGAGGAGATGTTTTAATCTCCTCCAA
>WGEY01000089.1 GCA_015492495.1 Deltaproteobacteria bacterium
GTACGTAGGAGGACAAGACCCATGGGGGTCTTCAGCGACAGAACGAGCATCGAAAGAATACTATACGCAGTCTTTACCTATGAAAACAAAAAACAACGAACCGCTGCCCCTTTCCTTATGACACAAAATATTTGACGTTACCGGACGTTGACAGCGAGGCCGCTTGCTCCCACGTCGTCGAACTAGGCCGGGCTGGGCACACACCGGTGAACGCACCAAAGAAAAAAGCAGGGAAAACCCTGCTTTTTTGATTCATTATCCGCCCGGAAGTCCGCTCTCACCCCTTGGGTTCTCCCTCCACGAGCTCTATTATGGACATGGGCGCGCAGTCGCCGGGCCTGAAGCCGAGCTTCAGGATCCTCGTGTAGCCGCCGTTTCTCGATTTGTAGGACGGCGCCACTTCGTTGAAAAGCTTGGTGACGGCCTTCTTGTTCCTCATGAAGGCCATGGCCCTGCGCCTGGAGGCAAGATCCCCCGCCTTGCCCAAGGTGATCATCTTCTCGGCGTAGCGACGGAGCTCCTTGGCCTTTGCGGTGGTGGTCCTAAGCCTGCCGTGCGTGATCAGGTCATTGGTCAGGTTGGCCATCATGCACCTCAGGTGACCGCTTGACCTGGAAAAACGTTTGTCATCACTGTTGTGTCTCATAAAATCACCCCTGGATATGTTGAACATGCATCGCGAGCGCCGACCCCGAAGCGGACTGCGTGGTTGGCGAGCGAAATATAACTAGGATAATTAATTCCCTACATGAGAAGGTTTCCCCGCAGCTTGCTGCAGGGTGCTTCAAAATCCGCAGATAGCACTGGCGGCCGCCGTTACTCGGCCTCCTTGCGTTCGATGTACTTCCTGTCAAGTTCCTTTCTGGACGGGAAGCCGTCCAGCGTCATCCCGAAGTCAAGCCCCATGCTGTGAAGTATCTCCTTGATCTCGTTGAGGGACTTTCTCCCGAAGTTCTTGGTCTTGAGCATCTCCTGCTCCGTCTTCTGGACCATCTCCCCTATGTACTTTATGTTGGCGTTCTTGAGGCAGTTCGCTGACCTCACGGAGAGCTCCAGTTCATCCACTGTCTTGAAGAGATTTTCATTGAACCACGGCTTCTTTTCGACATCTTCCTCCTCCGCGTGCTCACCCTCTTCCTCTTCCTCTTCAAATGGTATGAAGACCGTGAGCTGGTCCTTCAGTATCTTGGCGGCGATCCCCATGGCTGTCTTTGGGTCCACGGCCCCGGTCGTCCACAGCTCCATGACCAGCCTGTCGTAATCCGTCCTGTGGCCGACACGCGCATGCGTCACATCGAAGTTCACTCGTATAACCGGCTGGAAGATTGCGTCTATGGGTATGGTCCCTATGGGCTGGTCTTCTGTCTTGTTCCTTTCGGCCGGCACATAGCCCTTGCCGGTATCAACGGTCATCTCGCAGGCAAGCTTACCGTCCTTGCCAACGGTTGCGATATGCTGCCCGGGGTTCATCACCGTTACGGCCGGATCGCACTCTATGTCTCCGGCTTTAACATCTCCGGGCTCGGTGATGTTCAGACTAATCGTCTTGGGTCCCTCTCCGTCCATCTTCAACCTCACCTGCTTCAGGTTGAGTATGATGTCGGAGACATCCTCTTTAACACCCGGTATGGAGGAGAACTCGTGCAGTACACCGTCGAACCTCACACTGGTAATGGCTGCCCCCTGAAGTGAAGAGAGGAGTATCCTGCGCAGGGAGTTTCCTATCGTGACCCCATACCCCCTCTCCAGGGGCTCGGCAATGAACTTGCCGTATGTATCCGTGCACGTGTCTACCTCGATCTTCTTCGGTTTAATAAGCTCACGCCAATTTTTGTGCATGTTACCCCCGTTTTAGTTAAAAAATTTATTAAAGCGGAGACTTCAAACCATCACCCTTACAGCAAGCTGCGGGGAGCGTCTACTCGTCCCGGGACTGTAGGCGGGCGCTCGCTGTGCATCTTCTGGATAAACCGCAAAAAGCGAGGGATCAGACCCGCTGTCCGGCATTGCAAAGAACAATCTAATTCATTAAAGGGCGCAACCCGAACCATGCCATGTGTTACTTGGAATACAACTCCACGATGAGATGCTCCTCGATCGGCATCGTCACATCATCCCTGACCGGCGCCCTCAGGACCGTACCCTTGAAGTTGTCCTTATCGAGCGAAAGCCATTCGGGCACTCCACGCCTCTCGGCGGCCTTGATATTCTCAACGATCCTCGCCTTCTCCCTCTTACCTTCCACCACCTCTACGGTATCGTTCACGCGGACGGTGTAGGACGGGATGTTCACCTTTCTGCCGTTCACGGTAAAGTGTCCATGCGTGACCATCATCCTGGCCTCCCTCCTGGACGAGGCGAACCCGAGCCTGTAGACGACGTTATCGAGCCTCCTTTCCAGGAGCGACATCATGTTTTCGCCGGTAACACCCTTCGTCCTCTCGGCCTTTTCGAAGAGGTTACGGAACTGTGTCTCGACAAGGCCATAAAGCCTCTTAACCTTCTGCTTCTCTCTGAGCTGCAGCGCGTATTCACTAACCTTGCCCCTTCCCTGGCCATGCTGTCCCGGGGGGTAGCTTCTCCTCTCGAAGGCGCACTTGTCTGTAAAGCACCTGTCACCCTTCAAAAAGAGCTTCATTCCTTCACGCCTGCAAAGCTTACATACTGCTTTTGTATATCTTGCCAAAGTCTTCCTCCTGTTTCGTCTTAGACCCTGCGCCTCTTCGGCGGCCTGCACCCGTTATGGGGTATGGGGGTTACGTCCCTGATGAGGCTTATACTGAAACCGGCGGACTGAAGAGCCCTGAGTGCAGCCTCCCTGCCGGCCCCCGGTCCTTTGATGTAAACCTCCACGGTCTTCACACCGTGTTCCGCCGCCTTTCTGGCAGCGGATGTCGCCGCGACCTGGGCGGCAAAAGGCGTCCCCTTTCTCGATCCCTTGAAGCCCTCGCTCCCTGCGCTTGACCAGGCGATCACATTACCCGCCGGATCGGTGATGCTGATCATGGTATTGTTGAACGTAGACTTTATGTGTGCAATCCCTCTGGATATCGACTTCTTGATCTTCTTTTTCGCCTTCGCCATCTAAAACCTCCGAATATAGGGTGGCCGCCCCGTCACTTACGGCCTCTCACAGAGCCCTTGCGCGGCCCTTTCCTGGTCCTTGCGTTAGTCTTTGTCCTCTGCCCCCTTACCGGCAGCCCCTTCTTGTGCCTCAGCCCCCTGTAGGTATTGAGGTCCATCAGCCTCTTGATGTGCATGGCCACTTCCCTTCTCAGATCACCTTCCACCTTGTAGGCGGTGTCAATGACCTTTCTTATGGCCGAGACCTGGCCCTCGGTAAGGTCCTGTGCCCTTGCGGACGGATCCACTCCCGCCTCCTCGAGTATCTTGGCCGCGGACGGACGCCCTATACCATAGATCCTTGTAAGCGCTATATCTATTCTCTTGTTCTTCGGCAAATCAACACCGGCGATTCTGGGCACGGTTTCAACCTCCTTGAAAGATACGTACAGACATAAACATGCAAAGGTGCTCGATCATCCCTGTCTCTGCTTATGCTTGGGATTTTCGCATACCACCCTGACGACCCCCCTGCGCTTTATGATCTTGCACTTGGGGCATATCTTCTTGACCGAACTTCTTACCTTCATGGCGCTCCCGTTTAGGCTCTCCGATCCTCGATTAAAAGAAGAGTGTTTTTGTATCCGCAGGCCGCCCCCTTAAAGAGGCTACGGGGCGGTACCCGCTTTGCATCTTGGGCCGATGCAAAGCGACTGCGCTACCGTACTACTTGGACCTGTATGTTATCCTTCCCCGCGTAAGGTCATACGGTGAAAGCTCCACCGTAACCTTGTCCCCGGGCAGTATCTTTATGAAGTGCATCCGCATCTTGCCCGAGACATGCGCAAGAACCCTGTGGCCGTTTTCGAGCTCGACCCTGAACATCGCATTGGGCAAGGTTTCTACGACGGTGCCTTCAACCTGTATGGATTCTTCCTTTGGCATAATCAAAGCCTGCTCAGGACGTACGGGCCGTCCTTTGTTATGGCGACGGAATGCTCGAAGTGTGCCGAGAGCCTGCCGTCGGCCGTCACGGCCGTCCAGCCGTCATCCATTATGTGTACCTCATGGGTGCCGGCACTTATCATAGGCTCTATCGCCAGCACCATGCCCTCCTTTAGCCTCACTCCCTTGCCGGGCTCTCCGAAGTTGGGTACCTGCGGCGGTTCGTGAAGACTGCTGCCTATCCCATGCCCAACAAAGGCCCTGACCACCGAAAATCCCTTCCCCTCTGCGTAACTCTGTATAGAATACGATATGTCGAAGAGTCTGTTGCCTATCCTCGCATTCTCAATGGCCCTTTCCAGGCACGTCGCGGTGACCTCTATCAGCCTGGAGGCCTCTGGGCTCACCTCGCCCACCGGTACGGTCACGGCCGAATCCCCGTAATAGCCGTCGTAATAGACACCGAAGTCTATGCTCAGTATATCACCGCTCTTGAGCACCCTCTTGGAAGAGGGCATACCGTGCACGACCTCTTCATTTATCGATGTACAGAGACAGTAAGGGTAGTTCCTGTAGCCCTTGAACGCAGGCTTGGCCTTCCTTTTCTTCAGCTCCTCCACACAAATGCCCTCGAGGTCCATGGTGGTTATCCCGTCGGCAACCCTTTCCTTGAGGATCTCGAGGATTTCGGCTACTATTACATTGCTCCTTCTAAGCCTCTCTATCTCCGAGGCCGACCTCAGTATTATGGTTTCCCTACCCAATTGCTTTCACTATTGCTTCGTTTATCTCATCCACGCTGCCTATGCCGTTCACTCCCTTGTACAGCCCCCTTTTTTTATAATACTCGACGACGGGTAATGTTTCTTCCTCGTAGACCTTGAGCCGCGCCTCTATGGTCTCCTCCTTGTCGTCATCACGCTGGTACAGCTCATCGCCGCACCTGTCGCAGACATCGATATTAATGGGCGGATTGAATATGATGTGGTACGTGGCACCGCACTTCCTGCAAACCCTGCGCCCGCTGAGCCGTCTTACGAGTTCGCGTCTTTCGACCTCGAACCCTATGACGGCGTCTATCTTCTTTCCGCTCTTATCGAGGGTCTCTTCAAGGGCCTCGGCCTGCTTGACGTTCCTCGGAAAGCCGTCCAGTATGAACCCCCGCGCACAGTCGTCCTGGGACAGTCGGTCAACGACCATTTCAACCACCAGCTCGTCCGGTACAAGAATGCCCCTTTCCATGTAGTCCTTTGCCCTGAGCCCCATGGGGGTCTTTTCGCGCACGTTGGCCCGCAGTATGTCACCCGTGGAGATCTGCGGTATGGAAAACCTCTCTGAGAGCAGCTTGGACTGTGTGCCTTTTCCCGCACCTGGCGGGCCAATCAGTACTATGTTCATCGCTCCGGTTGCCTATCTGCCCTTTATCTTGCCTTTCTTGAGCAGCCCCTCGTAACTCCTTGCAAGCAGGTGTGACTCGGCCTGCTGCGCCGTATCCATCGCAACTCCCACCACTATAAGAAGCGCCGTGCCTCCGAAGTAGAAAGGTGCCCTGAAGTTCGACACCAGTATCGTAGGCAGCACGCAGACTCCGGCCAGATACAGACCTCCCCAGAGAGTAAGCCTCGAAAGAACCTTGTCCAGGTACTCGGCTGTGTTGGCACCGGGGCGTATCCCGGGAACGAAACCTCCGTACCTTTTCAGGTTGTCCGCAACCTCCTTCGGGTTGAACTGGATGGCCGTATAGAAGTACGAAAAGAAGATTATAAACGCAACAAACAGTACGTTGTACAAAAGCCCGCCCGGGTGGAAGCTCGATGCGATGCGCTGCATAATGGGGATATCTATAAAGCTCACCACCGTGGCCGGAAATATCATTATAGATGACGCAAAGATAGGCGGTATGACACCGGCGGAATTAACCTTGAGGGGAAGGTGCTGCGTCCCGCCCCCCATGACCTTTCTCCCCACGACCCTTTTGGGATACTGTATGGGGATCCTTCTGTGCCCGGTCTCGACGAAGACTATGAAGGCGATGACGGCCACCATTATAACGAGCAGGACAAGCACCATGAGGAACTGTATCTCGCCAGCACGGACGAGGTTTATGGTGTTGCCCACCGCAGAAGGCATCTGCGCCACTATTCCTGCATATATTATAAGGGAAATGCCGTTGCCTATACCCCTTTCCGTTATCTGCTCCCCGAGCCACATGATGAACGCGGTGCCCGATGTAAGCGTTATGGCTGTAAGGATCCTGAACCCCCAGCCGGGGTTCAACACGATGGCCTCGCCGGCAGAACCGGTCATCTTCTCAAGGCCGATGCTTATCATCAAGCCCTGCACCGCACTCAGGACCACAGTGAGGTACCTTGTGTACTCGGTTATCTTCTTTCTTCCCTGCTCGCCCTCCTTGGAAAGCTTTTCAAGGTGCGGCACAACGACCGTAAGAAGCTGCAGTATTATTGATGCGCTTATATAGGGCATTATGCCCAGGGCGAATACCGAGAAGTTCTCGAGCGCCCCGCCGGTGAACATCGTAGCAAAGTCCAGGAGTGTTCCTCTCGCACCCTCGAAGAAGCCGGCCAGGGCTTCGGCGTCTATCCCGGGCGTGGGTATGAACACCCCCACCCTGTAGACGGCGAGAAGGAGGAGTGTGAAAAGTATCCTCCGGTTTAGCTCAGGTACACCCCCTATCTTAGGAGCTACGGCAGACAACCTATACGACCTCCGCCTTTCCGCCTGCCGCCTCTATCTTGGCCTTTGCAGACTTCGAGAAGATGTCCGCCTTTACGGTTAGCGCGATATCTATATCGCCATCGCCGAGCACCTTGACAGGTCTCCTGCGGCCCTTGACAAGCCCCCTGCTGACAAGGGCATCCCTGTCGACCGTCTCCCCGGCATTGAACCTCTCCGCAAGGGCGCCCACGTTAAGGATCGAATACTCCGTCTTGAATATATTCGTAAACCCCCTCTTGGGAAGCCTCCTCTGAAGCGGCATCTGACCTCCTTCGTAGCCGGGCTTAACGCCCCCGCCGCTGCGCGAGCGCTGCCCCTTGTGTCCGCGGCCGGCTGTCTTTCCCCATCCAGAGGCCTCGCCCCTTCCAACCCGCTTTTTCTTCTTCGTGGCTCCCTTCGGGGCCTTCAGTCTGTCAAGCATATCCAACACCTCTTTAGGTCATGAATCACAAGCGCCGAATCCGCAGCTTGACGCTGGGTCGGCGAGCAAAACGAAACCGAATGATTCCTTGCATGAGAAGCTTTCCTAAACAAGCTGCAGGAAAAGCCTCGCTCTGTCCACGCTCGGCATAAGCGGCAGAAAGCCGCCGTGCTTACGTTAACGCCGAAGGACCTTACCTAAACCTCTTCAACCTCTACAAGGTGCTCCACCTTCCTGATCATACCCCTTATGGACGGGGTATCCTTGAAGGTCCTCGAGCGATTGAGCCTCCGAAGCCCCAAGCTCTCAAGCGTCACCTTCTGCTTCTTGGAGTAGCCTATCGCGCTCCTTCGAAGCGTCACCTTTATCTCGTCCCGCTTGGTCATCGCACCACCTCTTCGACGCTCTTTCCACGCAGCTCGGCGATCTCTTCAGGGCTCTTCAACTGCTTGAGGGCGTCTATCGTGGCCTTGACCATGTTGTGGGGGTTGTTGGAGCCGAGCGACTTGGTCAAAACGTCGTGTATCCCCGTGGACTCGACCACAGCCCTCACCCCCCCGCCGGCTATTATGCCCGTACCCGGAGACGCCGGCTTGAGCAGGACCTTTCCCGCGCCGTAACGCCCGAGCACTGCGTGGGGTATGGTACCGTTCACCAGAGGGACCTTGAAGAGTTCCTTTTTGGCCTGTTCAATGGCCTTCCTTATGGCCTCCGGGACCTCGTTGGCCTTTCCCAGCCCGTAGCCCACGTAGCCGTTGCCGTCGCCTACCACCACTATGGCGTTGAAGCTGAAACGCTTTCCACCTTTTACAACCTTCGAGACCCTGTTGAGATAAACGAGCTTGTCCTTCAGGTCCAGTGAGTTTACATCTATCTTCTGCTTCTCCAACAAAACCTCCTTGTGGATCCGCCAAGGCGCGACCGAAGTGGTCAGAAGTTGATGCCCGCGGACCTTACGCCTTCGGCCAAGGCCTTCACCCTTCCGTGATAAAGGTAGCCGCTCCTGTCGAAGGCGATCTTCTCTATACCCTTTTCCTTTGCAAGCCTGCCTATATATTCACCGACCTTCCTGGCAGCGTCCGTCTTGTTGAGCCCGGAGAGTTCGTCCCTCAAGGCCTTGGTCACGGTTGAAGCCGCAAGAAGGGTCCTTCCCTCTATATCATCGATGATCTGGGCGTAGATGTGCTTGTTGGACCTGTACACGTTGAGCCTCAGCCTCGCTGGCGTGCCCTTGATCTTCTTTCTCACCCTGAATTTTCTTCTATGCCACCCGGACAATCTCTTTCTCTCTACCAACATGGCCTACAGTTAACCTCCGGCTCCTTTACCGGCCTTGCCGGCCTTCCTTCTTATGTGCTCATCCGCATACTTCACACCCTTGCCCTTGTACGGCTCCGGCGGGCGCATGGCCCTTATGTCAGCCGCAACCTGGCCGACCAGCTGCTTGTCGGCCCCTTTCAATGTGATGGAGGTCTGCCTTTCGACCGAGGCCTTTACGCCCTTGGGGAGCGTGTAGCTTATCGGATGGGAATAACCGAGCGAAAGGTTTATGACATCGCCGCTTACATCCGCCCTGTACCCCACACCTACTATATCGAGCCTTTTTTCAAACCCCTTGCTCACCCCGTGAACCATGTTGGCTATCAGGGTCCTCGTAAGGCCATGAAGCTCTCTGGCTGTCTTGGAATCGTTCTTGCGGTTCACGGTGATAACCGAACCGTTGATTGTGACGTCGACTTCGTCCCTTACGGACAAATCAAGGCTCCCCTCCGGTCCGGCGACCTTTATCGTAGCGCCTTCCATGGCCACCTTTACATTCGAGGGGATGTCTATGGGCTGTTTACCTATCCTGGACATAATACTCACACCTCAATAGACCGAGCATAGAAGCTCCCCTCCGACACCCAACTCCCTCGCCTTCTTGTCATCGAGTACGCCTTTCGACGTGGACAGTATGGCTACACCCAGTCCGTTCATGACATTGGGGATGTCGGAGCTTGCCACATACACCCTCTTTCCCGGCCTGCTTATCCTTTTGAGTTCCGTAATAACGCTCCTGTTCGCCGGTCCGTACTTCAACCGGATCCTTATGGTGCTGCGGTTCTTATCTTCAAGCACGGAATAGTCCTTGATGAAACCCTCCTGCTTCAGTATCCTGGCTATCTCGCACTTGATCTTGGATGCAGGAACAAGAACCTCATCGTGCCTTGCCCTCAGGGCATTTCGTATCCTTGTAAGCATATCCGCCACGGGATCGGTCATTGCCATAATTGCGCCACTCCGTTCGTTAGTATATCCTACCAGCTTGACTTGATAACTCCGGGCAGTTCACCCTTCAACGCCATGTTCCTCAGGCAGATGCGGCACATGTCGAACCTGCGGTAATACGCCCTCGACCTGCCGCACACAGGGCAGCGATGATACTCCCGCACCCGAAACTTCTTCTTTCTCCTGGCCTTTGCTATCAGAGATTTCCTTGCCAAACAGACCTCCCTCGCTTATCAACTCCTGAAAGGCATGCCAAGCTTCTTCAGAAGCGCCTTGGCCTCTTCGTCGGTCTTTGCAGTAGTTGTTATTGTCACATTCATGCCGCGTATCTTGTCTATCTTGTCGTAGTCCACCTCGGGGAATATAATCTGCTCCCTGATCCCTACGGTATAGCCTCCCCTGCCGTCGAACGACTTGTCACTTATGCCCTTGAAGTCGCGTATCCTGGGCATCGCGAAGTTTACGAGACGGTCGAAGAACTCATACATCCGCGCCCCCCTGAGCGTAACCTTGCACCCTATGGGCATACCGGCCCGGAGCTTGAAGGAGGCTATCGATTTTTTTGCCCTCGTCACCACCGGCCTCTGCCCGGAGATGGCGCTCAGATCATTCATAGCGGCATCTATAACCTTGATGTCCCTTACCGCCTCCCCGAGGCCCATGTTGATGACGATCTTCTCAAGCCTTGGCACCTGCATGACGTTCTTGTAGTTGAACTCCTTCATCATCGCAGGCACGACCTCTTTTCTGTACTTTTCCTTCAACCTTGGCGTCATCTGTCGAGCACCTCGCCGCACTTTTTACAATATCTCACCTTTCTACCGTCTTCCAGGAATCTTCTGCCGACACGCACAGGGCCCTTGCACTTGTCGCAGATAAGCCTTACATTAGCTATACCTACAGGGGCCTCCTTTTCCACTATGCCGCCCTGCGGCATGCTCTGGGTCGGCTTCTGATGACGCTTCACGATATTGATCTTCTCCACAAGCACGGCCGCCCGTTCGGGAAGAACCCTTATCACCCTCCCGGTCTTGCCCTTCTCCTTGCCGCGCATGACCATGACCTGGTCGTCTTTTCTTATCTTGTACCTCGGATGCTTCATCATCTTAAAAACCCCTTAGAGGACCTCAGGCGCAAGAGAGACGATCTTCATGAACTTCTTTGCCCTCAGCTCCCTGGCCACAGGCCCGAAGATCCTCGTCCCTATAGGCTCGTTATCCTTGTTTATGAGAACAACGGAATTTTCATCGAACTTTATGTACGAGCCGTCGGCCCTCCTTGCGGGCTTTACGGTCCTGACGACAACGGCCCGGACCACGTCCCCCTTCTTGACCTTTGAATCAGGGATGGCCTCCTTTATACTCGCCACGATTACGTCCCCTATTCCGGCGAAGACCTTGTTGGATGCGCCCACAACCTTTATGCAGGCGACCCGCTTGGCCCCGGAATTGTCCGCAACAGTCAATGACGTCCGCATCTGGATCATTTTGCCCTCTCCACTATCTCTTCAACGCGCCATCTCTTGCGCCTGCTGAGTGGACGACACTCAACTATCAGGACCTTGTCACCGCGCCTGCACTCGTTGTTCTCATCATGCGCCATGCACTTGAGCCTTCTTTTTATGTACTTGCCGTAAAGAGGGTGCTTTGTGAGCCTGTCAATGGCAACGACCACGGTCTTATCCATGCTGTCGCTCAGCACACTGCCGACAAAACTCTTTCTCCTGACTCTGTTCTCTCCCATCTCTACGACCCTCTTTCCTTCTCGGCTATTATGGTTTTAACCCTGGCTATGTCTCTCCTCAAGAGGCGGAGCCTGGCAGGGTTTTCGAGCTGTCCCATCGAATGCTGAAGACGCAGGTTAAACAACTCCCTTCTCAGCTCCTCAACCTTGCCCTCGAGCTCTTCGACGCTTGCAGAACGTAACTCCTCTGGCTTCATACACCCTCTCTCTTGACGAACTTGGTGGATATCGGCAGCTTATGTGAGGCAAGCCTCAAGGCCTCCCTCGCCACATCCTCGGCCACGCCTTCCATCTCATAAAGTATCCTTCCGGGCTTCACCACCGCCACCCAGTCCTCTGGCGATCCCTTGCCGCTGCCCATTCTCGTCTCTGCCGGCTTCTTAGAGACCGGCTTGTCCGGGAAGATCCTTATCCATATCTTTCCTCCCCTTTTTATGTGGCGGGTCATTGCGACACGGGCTGCCTCTATCTGTCGCGTTGTGATCCAACCGCGTCCGGTGGCCTTAAGGCCGAAGACCCCGAAGGCCAACGTGGAGCAGGTCTGGGCCATGCCCCTGCGTTTACCCCTCTGCTGCTTTCTGAACTTCGTCTTTTTCGGCATTAACATGGCAGATCACCCTTAATGTCTATACGGCGCCGAGCCCGGGCCTTCCCTCGGCCTGACCGGTCTGTACGAAATCTCCCTTGTAGATATAAACCTTTACGCCTATCACACCGTATGTGGTCTTGGCCTCGGCCAGACCGTAATCTATATCAGCCCGCAGGGTATGAAGCGGCACCCTTCCCTCCCTGTACCACTCGCTTCGGGCGATCTCAGCCCCACCGAGCCTTCCGGAACACATGATCTTTATCCCCTTGGCCCCCATCCTTCTTGAGGTAGTAACAGCCTTCTTCATCGCCCTGCGGAAGGAGACCCTTCTTTCAAGCTGCAGGGCCACATTCTCAGCGACCAGCTGGGCGTCGAGGTCCGGTTTCCTGACCTCGATGATGTCAATATCTACGTTCTTCCCGGTAAGCCTGGAAAGCTGCTTCTTCATAACGTCGACCTCTGCTCCACGCTTACCGATGACAATACCGGGCCTTGCCGTGTGTATTATGATCTTGATGTTGTTCGCGGTCCTCTCTATCTCTATCCTCGAGATGCCGGCATGGTAAAGCCTCTTCTTCAGGAGTTTCCTTATCTTCAAATCCTCATGGACGAACTTGGAGTAGCCCTTCTTGTCGCTGTACCACCTTGAATTCCAGTCCTTGTAGATCCCGAGTCTAAAACCTGTTGGATGTACCTTCTGGCCCAAACAATACCTCCCTTGCTATTTTTCGTCCAAGACAATAGTAATGTGGCTCGTCCTCTTGCGTATAACGTTCGCCCTGCCCATGGCCCTCGGCCTCATCCGCTTGAGAGAGGGGCCCTGATCCACCAAGGCGGTCTTTACGTACAACCTGTCGACATCGAGGTTCTTTGTGTTCTCCGCGTTCGCAAGCGCGCTCTTGAGCACCTTGGCTATAACCCTGCTCACCGCCTTTTTTTCGAGCTCGAGGGTATTCAACGCCTCCTCGAGCCTTTTACCCCTTATGAGGTCTACGACCAGACGCGCCTTCTGCGGAGAGACCCTAACATACCTTGCTACTGCTCTTGCTTCCATCTCCTGTTCCTCTACTTGCGACCAACCTTGGACTTTTTGACACCCGCATGACCGTGGAAGGTGCGGGTGGGGGCAAATTCACCGAGTTTGTGACCTATCATGTTTTCGCTGATAAAGACCGGGATGAACTTCCTTCCATTGTGCACGGCTATTGTAAGTCCGACCATCTCCGGGGTTATCATGGACCTCCTCGACCAGGTCTTTATCACCTTCTTGGAACGCGTTTCGTTGGCCTGTCGCACCTTTTTTGCGAGGTGCTCGTCAACAAAAGGCCCCTTTTTTAAGGAACGCACTTACCTCTTCCTCCTTCTTAAGATAAACTTGTCCGATTCCTTGCGCTTCTTCCTGGTCCTGTATCCCTTTGCCGGAACTCCCCAGGGGCTTGAAGGCTGGTTTCCGCCCTTGCTCTTGCCCTCTCCGCCGCCGTGCGGATGGTCGACCGGGTTCATGCACACGCCGCGCACCCCGGGCATCCTGCCCAGCCAGCGGTTCCTGCCGGCCTTTCCTATGGAGATGTTCTCATGATCGATGTTACCGATCTGTCCGACGGTCGCATAACACTCCTGGGCGACGAGCCTCACCTCGTTCGAAGGGAGCTTCAACGTGGCGTATTTGCCCTCCTTTGCCATGAGCTGCGCATACCCCCCGGCGGCCCTCACCAGCTGCCCCCCCTTGCCGGCCTTCATCTCTATGTTATGGACAAAGGTACCTACCGGGATGGCCCTCAGGGGCAATGCATTGCCCGGACGTATCTCAGCATCCTCTCCCGCGACCACCGAGTCACCGACCTTGAGATCGACCGGGGCCAGGATGTAACGCTTTTCACCGTCGGCATAGACGAGCAACGCTATGTTTGCGGAACGGTTTGGATCATACTCTATGGCCGCCACCCTTGCCGGCACACCTCGCTTGTCCCTCTTGAAGTCTATGATCCTGTAAAGCCTCTTATGGCCGCCACCCCTCCAGCGTACGGTGACCCTTCCGGAGGAGTTGCGTCCGGAGATGCGCTTTTTGGGCTCTACGAGCGCCCTTTCGGGCCTCTTCTTTGCAAGGCCCTCGTATACCAGCGTCGTCATCTGCCTGACGCCGGGGGATGTCGGCTTGTATGTCTTAAGCGGCATTTCGTATTCCTCTTTTTAATGTATGAAACATCCTCGGGGACGCGGGCTTTGAGCCTTAACGCACACCCTCGAATATCTCTATGGTATCGCCTTCCTTGAGGGTAAGGTAGGCCTTCTTCCTCACCGGGGTCTTGCCTGCATACTTCCCCATCCTCTTCAGCTTGCCCGGAACCCTCTCTGTATTCACCTTCAGCACCTTTACGTTGAATATCCTCTCGACGGCCTCCTTTATCTCGTTCTTGCCGGCCCGCGGATCGACCCAGAAGGCGAACTTGTTGCCCACCATGCCGAGAGAGGTCGACTTTTCAGTAATCACCGGTGCCTTGAGTATCGAATATATGCTGTCCATCTGTCCCTGTACCTCTGATAATCTAAGGAAACTCTGATTAATTCGTCACTGTAGAGGCTTGCCCAGACGCGGGGCGAGGAAACCCGACGAAGCGACCTCTAAGTGTTTGATTTTACTAAAAACGAGATTACTTCGCTGCGCTCGCGATGACGAGACAGGCAATGAATCAGAGCCCCCCTGAGTAAGCCTGCCTTTACGATGCGATCTTGAGCCCGACGACCAGGCGACGTAACCCTGGATGCGCCATCTATTTTGATGAAGGGCCCCTTCATTCGATCCCTACCTGCTCAATCTCGAAACCACCGCCTCGTACGCGGCCCTGGTCATTACGAGCTCATCAAAACGGAGTATGTCATAGACATTTATCGCCTGCACGTCCAGGAGCTTGAAGTCCATGAGGTTCCGTGTTGCAAGATTAAGGTTCCTGTCAGCCCCTTCTATAACTATGAGTGCGTTGGAGAGGCCAGCGTTCCGGAAGGTGGCCAGCGCAGCCTTGGTCTTGGGCTCGGCGACCTCCAGACTCTCGAAGACCTTGAGCTTACCCTCGTTGATCTTGTACTGCAGGGCGGACCTCAGCGCAGCCTTCACCGCCTTCTTGGGCATACTGTATGAATAATCCCTCGGCTTTGGGCCAAAGATCGTTCCGCCGTGACGCCAGAGCGGGGACTTTCTCGTTCCTGCCCGCGCCCTTCCGGTACCCTTCTGCCTCCACGGCTTGCGGTTACTCCCGCTGACCTCGCCACGGGTCTTGGTGGATGCAGAGCCCGACCTACGCGATGCAAGCTGCATCCTCACGACCTCATGGAACAGGGCCTCGTTCACCCTGCCGTCGAAGATATCCTCTCGCGGCGTTATCTCCGCCACCCTCGCCCCGTCTTTGTTCAACACATCTATAGTCGCCATATATCCTCTGAGGACTATCTCTTCTTTATCGCTTTCTTGATCGTATATACCGTATTCACCGAGCCTGGCACAGCCCCCCTGACCATTATGATATTCTCATCCTCCCTCATTGCCACAACCTCGAGGTTCTGCACGGTAACCCTCTTGGCACCATAGTGGCCCGGCATCTTCATGCCCTTGAAGACCTTTGACGGATAGGCGCTCTGCCCGATGGAACCGGGGGCCCTATTATGCATGGAGCCGTGCGCCGCAGGCCCTCCGCTGAAGTTCCACCTCTTCATGACACCGGCGAAGCCCTTTCCCTTGGAGCGGCCTGTTACATCCACACGGTCTCCGACCTTGAAGACATCCTTGACCGTGATCTTCTGACCAGGCTTGTAGCCTGAGAGGTCTTCCCCTCTGAACTCCTTAAGGTGGTAGAAGGGCGAAGTGCCGGCCTTCTTGAAGTGCCCCTGCATGGGTTTGGTGGTCCTTGATGCCTTCTTCTCCTCAAACCCTATCTGCACCGCGTCGTAGCCGTCACGCTCCGCGATCTTGCGCTGGGTCACGTAACACTCACCGGCCTTGATGACGGTTACGGGAACGTCGAGCCCGTCTATGAATATGCGGGTCATTCCCAGCTTTTTTCCAAGCAGTCCCTCGATCATAACCCCTCACTCACACGATCTATTCGCTAAGCTTTATCTCTACGTCCACACCAGCGGGAAGGTCAAGCCTCATTAGGGCATCGACCGTATTCTGCGTCGGCTCGACGATATCCATAAGCCTCTTGTGCGTCCTTATCTCGAACTGCTCTCTGCTCTTTTTGTCCACGTGCGGGGAACGCAGCACGCAGAACTTGGATATCTTCGTCGGCAGCGGTATCGGGCCTCTGACGCTCGCACCGGTTCTCCTGGCCGTCTCTACGATCTCCTTGACGGAACGGTCAAGCAGCCTGTGGTCGTATGCCTTGAGCCTTATCCTTATCCTCTGACTTTCCAAGCTCCCAATCTCCTGAAGTACCTTTAATCCGTTTTAGTAACGCTCCTACTCTATCACCTTTGTCACAACACCGGCGCCAACCGTCCTGCCGCCTTCCCTCACCGCAAAACGCAACCCCTCTTCCATCGCTATCGGCGTTATGAGCGTAACCTCAAAGTTCACGTTGTCTCCAGGCATCACCATCTCCGTA
>WGEY01000090.1 GCA_015492495.1 Deltaproteobacteria bacterium
GAGACCGGGTGATATCCAGCGTCGGGCGCCTTTCGGGCAGAGGTTTTCAGTCTGTGGCCTCACCAGCGCCGAAAAAAACGCCCCGAACCCCATACAGCAAGGTGTCCCCAATTTCTATATCGGGATTTGGGTTTATGACATGCCATATGTTGTTGACAAAGAGGCGACTTTTAAATATACTCAAGATGCCTATGGCCACAAGGATCCGTTTCATAGACATATACTCCCTCTACGACGATCTCGACGCCAACATCATAGAGAATCTGCTGGAGGACTATGACATCGTCTGCCTGATAAAGAAGTTTGACGCCGCAACGGGCGGGGCCGCCGGCGACGGCGGCAATGTCGAAAAGAAGATATCCGTTGAGGAGGACAACGTGGAGAGCGCCCGGCAGATAATCGCCGATGCCGTCAAAGAGGGTCTCATATCCAACAAGGGACGTTTCGAGGCGTGATCCGGACCGGCCGGCCTTGGAACGGGTACCCGTATCAAGCATGCTCGGGATGCGCGGCATGTGCGTGCCTAAACCCGCGCACCGATGTCCCAGAAACGGGCTCCGGACCGCGCCGCCCGGGTCGTTCGACGGATGCAGGACCTATCGAGCACTATCGAGGAGATAAGGGGCAGGCTTGAAAACTCCCGCATGCCGGTGGTCCTTTCGGGCGCCGGCATATCCGCGGAAAGCGGTGTACCCACCTTCAGGGGTGCCGGGGGGCTCTGGAAGAACATGAGGGCCGAAGACCTCGCGACCCCCGAGGCCTTTGAAAGAGACCCGGTGCTGGTCTGGGAATTCTACGACTACAGGCGAAGGGTCCTTGCCGGTGTCAGGCCTAACCCGGCGCACTACGCCCTGGTACGGCTGGCCGAAAGGTTCAAGGACCTCACCATAATAACACAGAACGTCGACGGCCTCCATTCCCTCGCCGGAAGCCCCAAGGTCCTCGAGCTCCACGGCAACATCTGGCGCACCAGGTGCCTCGGATGCGGCAGGGTGGAGGAGAACAGGGATGTGCCCATAACCATCCCGCCGCGTTGCGCCTGCGGCGGGATGCTCAGACCCGACGTGGTATGGTTCGGAGAGGCGCTGCCCGCCGACGTTATCGAGGCGGCCTTCGAGGCGGCGGACAGGACGGACTTCATGTTCGTGGTCGGCACATCCGGGGTCGTGCAGCCCGCGGCGTCGCTTGCGCCGAGGGCCAAGGCGAACGGCGCGTACCTCGTGGAGATAAACCCGGACGCAACCCCGATCTCCACGGTCATGGACGTTGTGGTCAAGGAGAAGGCGGGAGAGTTTCTGCCAAGGCTCGTCGGGATATGACCCGTGAACCGGCCCGGCGGCGGGACGGCCAAAGACTTCCTTAGTACATGGAGACCTCCGGCGCCGGGATACGGGAGGCTTCAAGGGGCACTCGAACTTCAGAAGGAGGGTTGATGAAGGTCTTCACCAGCACTATCAGGCTCAAGACGACCAAGAAGAAGGAGGAGATCAAGATAACCGATCAGGTGGAGGCGGTCCTGCTCGAGAGCGGGGTGACCGAGGGTTTCTGCCTGGTCTTTACTGGCCACACGACCGCGTCCGTGCACCTGAACAATGCGGACCGTGACCTTGAGCTTGACTTTCATGACTTCCTGGACAAACTAATCCCCAACAAAACCACCTACCGCCACAACAAGGGCGAATACGGAAAGAACGCCGACGCGCACTTCAAATCGCTCATGGTCGGCAACGGCTTGACACTTCCCGTAACAAGGGGAAGGCTTGCCCTCGGCCAGTGGCAGGCGCTGTACTTCTCCGAGTTCGACGGGCCGAGAAGCCGCCTGATATCCGTAAAGGTGATGGGTCGGACCAAGTGAACGTCGCAGGGTCCGTCACAGGGCCGAAGCGTTCGTCGCTGTGAACCGCTCCGGCCGAGAGGGCAGGTGTATGAGGATCGTGGGCGGGGCTAAAAAAGGCAGGCGTCTCGTTGCGTTCAAGTGCACCTCCATAAGGCCCACCTCAGACAGGGTGAGGGAGGCCGTATTCAACGTACTCGGGCAGGATATGACCTCCAGAAGGGTCCTCGACCTCTTCGCCGGCACCGGCGCCATGGGGATAGAGGCCCTGAGCAGGGGCGCTGCCGCGGCGGTGTTCGTCGACAGGGACGCAAGGGCGGTCGAGGTGATAAAGAGGAACATCGAGATCTGCGGCCTTAAGGACAGGGCGAGGGTCGTAAGGAGAGACGCGAAGGCCGCCTGCCGGATGCTCGGGGAAGAGAAGGAGAGGTTCGACATCGTGTTCATAGACGCCCCGTACAGGGAGCCGGACCTTGCAGTAGAGGTTCTGAAGCGCCTGGCGGATACGGGGCTCGTCACCGCCGGCGGCACCGCCGTGCTCGAGGTATCGAAGAGCTTCGCCCTCGAAGACACCGTGGGGTTCGAGGTCTTGAAGGAAAAGAGGTACGGTGATACGCTGGTGTACTTCCTGAAAGCGAGGTAAGCCGGAGATGCCGAAACACATAGCCGTATACCCCGGAACGTTCGATCCGACTACGAGGGGACACCTCGACATCATAAAGAGAAGCCTCGTCCTCTTCGACACCCTTATAATCGCCGTCGCCGAAAGCACGGCCAAGCGCCCTCTCTTCGATGTGGAGGAAAGGGTTACGATGATACGCAACGAGGTCAAGAAGTACAGGAACGTGCGGGTGGAGAGCTTCGACGGGCTGCTCATAAACTACGTCCGGGAGAAGAAGGCGTCCGTAATCGTAAGGGGGTTGCGCGTGATCTCGGACTTCGAGTACGAGTTCCAGATGGCCTTGACCAACAGGGAGCTGGCGCCGGACATAGAGACGGTGTTCATGATGACCGCGGAAAACTACGCGCACATAAGCTCGAGGTTCATAAAGGAGATAGCGCGCCTCGGGGGGGACCTCAAGGCCTTCGTGACACCGGCCGTGGCAAGGAAGCTCAAGCAGAAGTTCCGCACATAGGAAGCGAACAACCTGAGTAGAGGAAAGGCTTATGGTCAGTATATCCAGGAGAATGAGCGATCTCGAGGAGTCGCCCACGCTCGCTGTGACGGCGAAGGCGAAGGAGCTCAAGAAGAGGGGATACGATATCATCGGCTTTGCGGCGGGCGAGCCGGACTACGACACCCCGGACAACATAAAAAAGGCCGCCATAAGGGCGATCGAGGAGGGGCACACGAAGTACACGCCCGTGGGCGGGATAGTCGAGCTCAAGGACGCGGTGATCGAAAAGTTCAAGGGCGACAACGGGCTCGACTACTCGAGGGAAGAGGTGCTCATATCCTGCGGGGGAAAGCACTCCATCTTCAACCTCTGCCAGGCGCTCCTGGACCCGGGCGACGAGGTCGTAATACCCGTACCGTACTGGGTCTCGTATCCCCCGATGGTAAGGCTCGCCGGCGGGGTCCCGGTCTTCGTCCACACGGACGAGACAACGGGCTTCAAGATGAGCGCGGAGGCGTTCAGGGATGCCGTAACCGGGCGCACCAAGGCCGTGATCATAAACACGCCGTCCAACCCCACCGGAGCCGCATACTCGAAGGGCGAGCTCGAGGCGATCGCCGCGGTGGCCCTGGAAAAGGGTGTCTTCATCATATCCGACGAGATATACGAAAAGCTCTATTACGGCGATGAGCCGGCGAACTCCATAGCGTCTGTCTCCAGGGAGGTCAAGGAGAACACCATGGTGCTGAATGGTGTCTCGAAGGCCTACTCCATGACCGGCTGGAGGATAGGGTACGCCGCGGGCCCCAAGGAGCTCATAAAGGCGATGATGCGCATACAGAGCCAGTCCACTTCGAATCCGGCCTCCATAAGCCAGTGGGCCGCGGTGGAGGCGCTCAGGGGACCGCAGGATGCTGTGGCCGAGATGGCGGCCGAGTTCAAGGAGAGGTGCAGGATGATGGTGGAAGGGCTCAACGCCATAGAAGGGCTCAGCTGCCTCATGCCGCAGGGCGCGTTCTATACCTTCGCCAACGTATCGGCCTTCTACGGCAGAAGCTTCGGCGACAGGGTCATCGAGGACTCGGTGGGGCTTGCGACGTACCTGCTCGAAGAGGCCGAGGTGGCCGTGGTGCCAGGTATAGCCTTCGGCAACGACTCGCACATAAGGCTTTCCTATGCGTGCTCGAAGGAGGACATAGGCGTGGGGCTCGACAGGATGAAGAAGGCCCTCGGAGCCCTCGCCTGAAGCGCGGCTGGACGTATCCGGTATCCGGCGTGCGGCATTCACCGAGGCATCAAGGCCCGAGCCGGCGGCGTCGACCGCTCAGTCCCCTTCCGAGAAGACCTCGGCCTCGAAGATGTATATGTCGGCGCACTGCCTCCAGCACCCGGGTGGAAGCCCCGCCTTCAGGCATGTCTGGTCCAGGAACTCCTCTCGGTCGAAGCCGTGCTCCACGGCGACCTGCGGCAGGAGCACACCCCTCGAGCCCCCCTTCACGATGTAGATGCCGTGCCTTCCCACCTCGATCTCACCGACGTCCTCCACCTTCTTCATGGGGCTTAGGACCGAGATCTCTATGCGCAGCGAATCCAGCTCCCCGGGGCTTACGGGCGGGAACCTCGGGTCCTGTGTCGCAGCCGCGACGGCCATGTCGATCACGGTCCGGTACAGCGGCCTGTCGCACGCAAACAGGCCGATGCATCCGCGCAGCCGCCCGTTCTCATGCAGCGTGACAAACGCACCCCGCTTTTCGAGAAGGGCCGCGGCAGTCACATCGAAGTCGGGTACGCGCCCATCCCTCACATAGCTCTCTATGGTGGCGCGGGCCATCCCGAGCAGCGCCTTTTTGTCCTCTTCGGAAAGTGCCATACCATGCCTTTTACCCCGACCAGGCGCAAAGGTCAAGCAGAATTTTCCTTGCCTTTTTAATATGTTATCGTATATAATTCGGGTTTATCCAAAATTCTTCCACCGGAGACGTAAAGTTGAAGACCACCGAAGAGTTGAAAAAAGAGGTGCGTGCCCTCCTGAAGGAAAGGCGGGCCATCATGCTCGCACACAACTACCAGCGGGACGAGGTGCAGGAGATCGCGGACCTTACCGGCGACTCGCTGGGGCTCAGCCGGGCCGCGGCCGAGAGCGACGCCGAGGTCATAGTCTTCTGCGGGGTGCACTTCATGGCGGAGAGCGCCGCCATACTCTCGCCGCAAAAGAAGGTCATACTCCCGCGCATGGACGCGGGGTGCCCCATGGCCGACATGATAACCGCAGAGGACCTGGCAAGGGAAAAGGAGAAGAGGCCGGGTGTACCGGTTGTGGCCTACGTCAACACCACGGCCGCCGTAAAGGCACTCAGCGACATCTGCTGCACCTCGGCCAACGCGGTCAGGGTGGTCGAGTCCGTGGAATCCGAAAGCGTCTACATGGTGCCGGACAGGAACCTCGCCCACTATGTCTCCAGGACGGCGAAAAAGAGGATGGAGTGGTGGGACGGCTTCTGCCCGACCCACGACAGGCTCACCACCGACGAGGTCATCAAGGCGAAGGAAGAGAACCCGGGGGCGCTCTTCGTCTGCCATCCCGAGTGCAGGCCCGAGGTGGTCGACCTCGCGGACCATGTATGCTCCACCTCGGGGATGTACAGCTTCGCCAGGGAGACGGATGCAAAGACGCTCATCATAGGCACCGAGATGGGGATCCTCTGGAGGCTCAAAAAGGAGAACCCGGAAAAAAGGTTCATCCTTCCCTCCAGGTCGCTCATATGCCCGAACATGAAGCTTACGACACTCGAGGACGTCGTCGAGAGCCTCAGGGAGATGAAGAACATCGTTGAGGTCCCGGCCGAGATAAGGGATGCGGCGAAGTCCGCGCTCGACAGGATGCTCGAGGTCCCGAGGGACTGAGGGCGGCTCCAGGCCGTTCGGTCCCGCGGTAATGAGCCGGGCTGCTCCCGAGGTGCCTCTGAAACCGCAAACCTGCGTACTCAGGTGAAGACCCACGGCGCCCCCTTCCTACACCTTCCACGAAGCCCCCTGAAGACAAGACGGACCCACACCGTGAAGATGCACGGCTGGCAGCCACCGTCACCTCTTTGACTTTCCGCCGCCATGTGCTAACGTAGCTATTGTGGAAGGAAAGGATCACATAGACCTCGACGGGGTGCGATACGAATGGCTCGGCCATTCGACCGTGAGGATCACCGCGGCGGACGGCTTCACGGTGTACACAGATCCCGTGATGCTCGACGAAGACCCGCCCAGGGCGGACCTCATACTCATAACCCACCACCACGTCGAGCACTGCCTGCCGGAGTACGTGGCGGCCGTAAGGGATGAAAAGACACGGCTCTGCGCGTACAGGCCGAGCTACGTGAAGTACTGCGCCCAGGACATCAAGGGGGTGAGGACGGTCGCAGCCGGGGAGACCGTCGAGGTCGCGGGCGTGAAGGTCACCGGGGTCGAGGCGTACACCGGGAGGGGCTTTCACGTGAAGGGCGAGGGGTGCGGGTTCCTCGTGGAGCTCAGTGGGCAGAGGATCTACGTCTCGGGAGATACGGCCCGGACACGCGAGATGGACGAGCTCACGGACATAGACGTCGCAATAGTCTCGATCGCCGACAACATCCATGCGATCGATACCGGGGAGATGGTCGAGGCCGTGAAGGCGATCAGGCCGCGCCTCTTCATACCGGTGCACTTCACCCCTCCGGATGCGCCCGACCCGGTGATAGAGGACGGGGTCTTCGCCACAAAGGACCCGCGCTTCTTTACGCGCAAGGAAGACCCCGGAAGGCTTCCGCCTCTCTTCAAGGGTACCGGTATAGAGGTGGCCGTACTGAGGATGCTCGGGAGTTACGCCGAGGGGTGAGGCCAGGGAGGCACCGCTTTTCCGGACCGGCACCGGAGCACCCCCCGGCGAGGCCGGGACACCCTAAAAGAATTGACTTTCATGGCCGATTCTATTAATGTTTTGTATTACGCGTCAATCCCAGCGACTCATCAAGGAGGTTAAATGTTTTCAAAAGCCGTTGAAAAAGTGGAAAGGTTCATCCGCCCCGTGGTCATCTGCAAGCGCTGCCATGACGGGAGTGTCTCGGCCGAGGGGGCAACCCTCGTCATCATAAACAAGGAAGGATGGTTTCTAAGCGCCGCGCACAAGTTCGAGGTCATCCCCCTCTTCAAGAAGCACCTCCAGGAGATGGCCGCCTTCACCGCCAAGGCGAAGAAACTCAAGGAAGACGACTCAAAGGCCGCAAGGCGCGAGCTGAAGAGGCTGCGCCCCAACCCGAGGTGGATCACGGCCTCGTCGGTGTGGCCGGGCGCGGACGACCAGAACATCGTCGACATCGACGTCATACCCGAGGCGGACCTTCTGCTCGGAAGGCTCGAACCGTTCGACCCGGCCTCGATAGACGAGTACCCGGTATTCAAGGATCCGCAGTCAGGGCTCAAGGCCGGGACGAGCCTCTGCAAGATAGGCTTCTCCTATACGGAGCTTGCAACGACCTACGACCATAAAACGAACAAGTTCGACCTCGACTTCAAGAACCTCGTGCCCTCTCCGGTGGACGGCATATACACGAAGGACATACTCTTCAGGACCCCCGAGGAACGCAAGATACCGATAAAGTTCATAGAGACCTCTTCACCCGGACTCAGGGGGCAGACCGGCGGGGCCGTCTTTGATTCGGACGGACGCATCTGGGCGATACACAGCCGCACGCACCACCTTCCCCTCGACACGAACGCCAAGGTGAAGGAAGGCACGAGGGAACGCGAGGTGGAGCAGTTCCTGAGCGTCAGCTGGGCCGTACACCCGGAGGTGATCGTGGGTTTTCTGAAGGAACGCGGGATCGAGTTCTCGATGGAATAGCCGAAGAAGCCGGGCACGACCTGAAGGTGCACTTCAAATCATCCAGGGACGGGCGGGGAAGCTCCCTACAGCAAGCTTCGGGGAATGCCTGCCTGTGCCGGCCACGGCGGTCAATCGCCCGCGATGCATCTTCATCCCGGAACACAAAGGCCGCACCCGTCCGCCGCATCCTCCCTTACGGCCCCATTGAAGCGGCGGGCGACCTTACCCATTTTCAACAGGCGGCGTTGCCGCCGCGGTCCATGCCGTGCGCCCGGAACAACGTGACCTCAGCCCCTCACCAGCCTGACGGCGAGCAACGCAAAGAAGATGAGACAGAGCATGGCCACTATGACCGGGGACGTCGGCAGGTCGAGGACGTAAGAGACGGCTATCCCCGCGGCCGATGTGACTGCACCCGCGGCCCATCCGACCAGCATGATCCTCAGAACGCCCCGGCAGTAGAGCCTCCCCACGAGCACCGGGAGTATCAGGAACACGAAGACCTGCAGTATGCCCGCCACCTTGACCGAGCTCGTAAGTACCAGCGCGAAGCTCAGGAAGAAGAGGAACTCCCAAAGAGGGCCGCCGAGCCCATTGAACGAGAGGTCTGCGAATCTCCTTCTGAAGACGTAATGAAACACACCCACGCACGCGTAGAGGGCGAACATCCTCCAGACGTCCCCTCCGTTTATCCAGAGTATGTTGCCGTTCAGTATGGCCTTGAACTCCTCGAGCCCGTGCGGGGTCCTGTCGAGCACGAGCATGGAGACCGCAAGCGAGAAGACATAGAGCACCCCTATGAAGGCCTCGATGTAGACGACCCTCGATATGTATCTCGACGACGCGAGCACCGAGGCCCCGGCCAGTGCGAACACGAGGGAAAACCACCGGGAGCCCTGCGGACCGATGTCGAAGAGGAACGAGACCGCGATACCGAGCCCTATGAACTGCGCAAGCGCAAGGTCCACGAAGACGATCCCCCGCTCCAGGACGTGCACCCCGAAGTAGACGTGTATCAGGACAAGGAGCACGCAGCCCGAGAGCGGGGGGAGCAGTATACTCAATGCCTCGGTCATCGCCCACCTCCGGTTCCGCCCTTGAGTACTTCCAGGATCCTGTCGATGAGCCCGAACCAGTCATCCACACCCTTCATGGAGCCCACGTCGTGCGGCAGGACCACGAGCTCGGCCCCGGTCCTCTCGGAGACGTAGCGGCCCTCGCGCCCGACCTGGTAGACGGTCGTGAGTATCTTAGTCACGCCATCCTCCTTCATCCTCTCCATCACCTCCTGTATGTGCGCGGCCGACGGCGGTATGCCTGGCTTCTCCTCTATATAGCCGACTATGTGAAAACCGAACTCGGCCGCGAGGTACTCGAAGAACCTGTGGTACGCAACGAACCTCCCGCCCTCCAGGCCGGCGCCGCTCCATTGCTTGAGCTTTTGGGACAGCTTCCGTTCGAAGGCCGCGAGGTTCGCCATGTAAAGGTCCCGGTTTCCGGGATCGACCGCCGAGAGCGAGTCCGCCATGCCTCTTGCGACCCGCGCGATGTTCTTCGGCGAGAGATGGTAGTGCGGGTTCCCGAGCGGGTGGATGTCGCCCATGGACCTGTCGGCCCTGCCCGTAGCGGCGTCACCCTGCAGGACCTCCACGAACCGTGAACAGTCGACATCGCCCGGCATACCCGGCTGGATACGCGGGTTTCTCGAGGATTCGACGAGCACCGGGAGGTAGCCGGCCTCGAGGTCGAGCCCGTTGTACATGAGCAGATCCGCCCTTCTTGCCGCCAGTATCATGGAGGGTCGCGCCTCCACGTAGTGGGCGTCCTGGGTCGGCCTGACCAGCACCCTTACCCTCACCCTGTCGCCGCCTATCTCCCTCGCGATGCTCCCTATCCACGGCAGTGTCGCCACAACGTTCAACCCCGCTGATGCAGGGGCCGAGAGGAGTAAAAAGAGGATCATCCATAAAAGCACCCTTCTCTTCATGGTCCGACCTCCTCTAAAAGGGATGAGCGCCGTGGGCGCCTATTGCGAAGACGAACTGGAAGAACACCTCCCTGTCGACCCCGTCCCTTGCGGTCTCATCGTGGTTGTACTGCAGCCTCATGCGCGAGAACTCCGTGGGCCTGTACTCGAGGGCCGCTGTGATCCTCTCCGGCCTGTCACCGAAGTCACGTTTCATGCCCGCCTCCATGAAGTCGTCCCTGAAGAGGTCGAGCACCTCGTACCTGGCCCCGATACCCCACCGGCCTGTGCGGTAGAGCGCCTGGAGGTAGAGCCCGTCCTGGGTCCTTTCAAGCCTCCGGGCGGCGGTGGGCAGGGCGGCATCCTCGACGTAGTCCCCGCTCTGGTGCCTGAGGAGATACTCCGCCTGGAGCAAGAGGCTTCTCCGTCTCGAGCGCTTCCACTTGTAGGTGACCTCCGCGCCGTAGAGGGTAGAGTCGCCCGTGAACTCGCTTCCGTGCTCGATCGAGCCGTTCTTCGTCCTGCCGCCTGCGACCGAGAATCCCGCAAGCAGCGTGCCGGCCTCGCCGAAGTCGGAGGAGGCCTTCACAAAGGCGGTGAATGCATGGGCCCCTGACTCCGCCTCCTCTCCAAATAAGACCTCGCTTTCACCCTCGAGGACCTCTAAGCCGAGGAGCGTATAGACAGGGAGGTCCGGCAGGTACGTCACCTGAACGCCCTTTTCCACGAGCCCTTCCTCGCCGAGAAACGCCCTGTAAGGCAGCGGGGCGTCCACGAAGTTCCACGCGTGCTGGTGAAAGGCATTGAACCTTCCGAAGGCGCTCCTGAACTTGCCGCCCTTGACCTGCAACCCGGCTGGGAGCGAGGTGGTCACGAAACTGGCCTCTTCGACCACCGTCTCCTCTTCCGTGCCGGTGAGGGTCGCATACAGGTTGAAGTACGGATCCACCGGGGCCGAGAGCGTAAGCTCCGCACCTCTCAGGTTGAAGCCTTCTTCAAACCCACCGTGGCCGTGGCCGTCCGCATCGTGCAGGGTACGGTAGCCTGGTATCTCCCTTGCGTCGTACTCCTCGTCGGAAAGGTTCGTATCCATGTAGATGAAGTCCAGGACAAGGGTTATCGCGGGGTTGAAAAGGTTCCCCCCACCCTTCGGGTTCACCCGGTATGCCTTCATCTGCGCACCGCTCTCCAGGGCCACGGCCCTTGTCCTGTCCGCACCGGCCGTCCCTCTCCTTTCATCACTCTGAATATTCTCCACTGCATACACCTCCGTCAAAAAAAACAACGCAGCAGCAGCCGCAATGATCGTGACCTTCATGGTTGTCCCTCCTTGGAAAAGCGGACGGCAGGCACCCGACGATCTACCGGGAGAGGCTCCTCCCCCGGACGGGCTCCACCGTCGGCACCCAAAGACATTGTTACGACATGGTAGTCCTGCGCAACCGGGTGCGGGCCGCACTCATGGAGTCCACACGGCTGCGAAACCGTGACAAGTGCACACCGCCGACCGGCCGGGACACCGGCTGAACGAGCCTTACTGCGGAAGCACCCGCCCATACCGGGATGCCGGCGGGCATCCTCGAAGGTTGCGCACGGAGACGCGGACACAGCCGGTCGAATGTACCGGTGTGGAGTCTCCGTTGGAAGTCGCGATATCAGGTGGGTATCAAACTGGTGGAGCGCGGCTTGAAAAGCCTGTTACCGGAATGGATGGTGCTTGGGCCGTCTCCTCCGGAAGGAGAGGGGAGGACGAGCTGTATGCGGCCTGTCCGGGGCTCTCGTCGCCGGTGGAGACGTAGTAGCTTGAGCTGAACTTGCAGACATGGCAGCCATGGTGTACGAAGCCGTCGTCGTGGTGATGAAGGCTCGCCCCGATGATGGAGAAGAACAGTAAGAGGCCCAGTAATACCGAAAGCTTCTTGCGCATGTCAAGGCTTTTACCACAGGAGGCCCGCTTTTTCAAGCGCAACCCGCAGGGCCCGGCGGCTCCGGATACAAGGTACTGGCATCCTCAAAAAATCACCTTTCTTTAACCACTATTTAATGTTCAGGACCTATAATATAGGTAGGATCGGGAACGGTCCGTATCGACGAAACCGACTACGGAAAGGGGAGGTGAGATCCAATGGGGAAGATTGATGTGACTCCGTTCCATGCAGCCTATCTGACAGGCCTTTACTCGGTGCTTTTCACCTTGCTGCTGATCGCGTCCCAGATATGAGCGGGGACGAGGGGTGGAAGAAAAAGACATCTGCGGGGGTCCGACCGGATCCCCGTTCCTTTTTTGAGACCACGGTCGTCGATACACCACCGGCCCTGAAGGCCTCGTCTCTGCACGATCTTCTGCGGGCATACGGTCCCGCCATGACGATTACGTCCCTGCCCCGTACAATCGAGTAGGAGGCGGGGTCGCCCCCGCCGTCCTCTCACACCACCGGACGTGATCTCCACCCGGCGTACCGGCGAGGGAATATACGCCCCCGCCAGCAGTCTGGCCCTGATCGTCGGCCAGTGCCGTTGCAGGTGGGCCTTGAACTCGGGCGTGCCGATGCCATCGACTCCGGCGCTTCCCTTGTTCCGCATCACCCGCTCGTACGCAAGCCAAAGGTTGCCGCGGCTGACCACGGC
>WGEY01000091.1 GCA_015492495.1 Deltaproteobacteria bacterium
CCTCAAAGAGGTGATGCCTTATCTCGAAAGGATGGGTTTTGACATAGAGCCATTCGGTCCATCGCGTATACACGGCGGCGAAACGTTCATCATAAAGGCCTCCCCTGAGATCCTTTCCGGAAGAAGGAGTGCGGAGCTTGTAAAGGAGCTTGTGGAGGAGCTAGCCGAGACCGGCTCGAGGTCCAAGGTGGAGCGCGGTATAGATTCCGCGCTCATGAGGATAGCCTGCCACAGCGTGATAAGGGGGCGTAGGACCCTTTCAAAGGAAGAGGCCATGGCACTCCTGAGGGACCTTGCAGGAGTGGATTTTTCCGGACACTGTCCACATGGAAGGCCTGTGGTCAGGAGGTTTTCGAGGGCGGAAGTAGAGGCCATGTTCGAAAGGAGATAGCCTGCGCGATGATATCGAGAAGGGGCTTTCTGAAGGGGGTACTCGGCGCAGGCCTTGCCGGGGCGACACTTGGCGGCGGGGTCCTGGCCGAGGGCTACTGGCTCGGTCCGGGCAGGGTGGTCGTCGAGGATACGTCCGTGGCCGTAAAGGGGCTGCCCGAGGGCTTCGAAGGATTCACCATCTGCCAGCTTACGGACATCCACCACGGGGCCATGGTGGATATGGGCTTCATAGAGAAGGTGGTCGGCATGGCCAACGCGCTCGGCCCAGACCTCTTCGTCCTCACGGGGGACTACGTATCGAGGAGCAGAAGATACATTGCGCCTGTTGCGGACATCCTGGCCACCCTGCGCTCCCGGTTCGGCACCTTCGCCGTGCTCGGCAACCACGACCACTGGGTGGGTGGGCGTCGCATGAGGGATGCCCTGACCGCAGGGGGCATAAGGATACTAAGGAACAGACACGACTTCATCGAGGCCGGAGGAAGCCGTATATGTATCGCCGGTGTGGGCGACCTGAGGACCGACCGTCCGGATGCAAGGGCGGCCCTTGCCGGGGTTGGTGACGGTGTGCCCAGGATAGTTCTTTCGCACCACCCGGACTACGCGGAATCGATACCATCCGACGTACGCGTGGATCTCGTTATGGCAGGCCACACCCACGGCGGGCAGGTAAGGTTGCCGGTCTTGAACTACGCCCCGTATCTGCCCTCGCGCTACGGGCAGAGATACCGCGGCGGCCTCGTACGGCGGGGTTCCATGCAGGTGTACGTCTCAAGGGGCATAGGAATGGTCAATGTCCCGGTACGCTTCAACTGCCCCCCGGAGATAACCATGGTTCGACTCGTTGGTGCAGGTTGAGGATATGAAGAAGACGAAGATGGTCGTAATAGTCGGGCCGACCGCGGCCGGCAAGACCGCCCTTTCGCTCAAGCTCGCCAAGGCCTTCAACGGAGAGATCGTTTCGGCAGACTCGATGCAGGTCTACCGGTACATGGACATAGGAACGGCAAAACCCACGAAGGAGGAGAGGGAGTATGTCCCCCACCACCTGATAGACATCGTTGATCCTGACTGCGAGTACAGTGCCGCGGACTTCAAGAGGGATGCGGAGAGGGTGATCTCGGATATAGTGTCTAGGTCAAGGAGGGTCTTTCTCGTCGGAGGTACGGGCCTATATGTCCGTGCGTTGCTTGAGGGGTTGTTTGACGGTCCGGGGAAGGTGCCTTCGTTGAGGGCGTGGCTGGGAGACAAGGCCCGTCGGGCCGGCAAGGAGGCCTTGTACAGGGAGCTTGAAGTGGTCGATCCGGCCTCCGCAAGACGCATACACCCGAACAACCTTGCGCGCATCGTACGCGCGCTCGAGGTGTACCATGCAACCGGGCGTCCCCTCTCCGAGTTTCATCGACGCCACGGCTTCGGCGAAGAGAGGTTCGATACCCTTAAGATAGGTCTTGTCAGGGACCGCAGGGTCCTCTACGCCGACATAGAGAAGAGGGTCGACCGTATGATCGAAGACGGGCTTCTGGAGGAGGTCCGCTGGTTGCTCGAGGCCGGCTACACGCAGGATCTGAAGCCCATGCTGGCGCTCGGATACAGGGAGATGACCGATCACATCATGGGAAGGCTCGACTTCGACGAGGCTGTGGCAGAGCTCAAGAGGAATACGCGTAACTACGCCAAAAGACAGCTTACATGGTTCAAGAAGGATAGCGGCATACGGTGGTTTTCCCCCGATGACGAGGCCGGTATAATGCGGGCGGTAAAGAGGTTCTTTACGCAGTAGCCTTTGTGTATTAATATGGAAAGAATACTTGGAGGTTGTTTTTTTATGTCACCTCAAGGGCGAGCCGAAGGCCCTGGCGTAAGTCTGCCTGCCTCCGGCGGCTCGGCCTGCGAGGATGGTTCCGGGGACCGGAGCTTTCCCTTATTCATCAAGTTTTCTTGGGTGATATGCTGCGAAAAACTGTCTTGCGGAAGGAACTGAACGGGATGAGAAGATATTTTGTCTCTGTATTGTCTCTGCTCATTCTCATGGTATGTACGGGCTCCGCCCTTGCGGAGGTTACGGTCGTGAAGGCCGAGGGCTCTGCTGTAAAGGGCGAAGACGAGGCCTTGACAAAGAGGGCCGCGTTGGAGGACGCCCTGAAGGGTGCCGTGGCTCGTGCCGTAAATTCGGTCCTGAAGGATGAAAAGGCCGAGGAGATCTCGGATCTACTCGAGGTGGAGATATACTCGACACCCATGCGGTATGTGCTGAACTACAGGATACTCTCGGAAGGATGGATAACCCACTTCGACCTGCCAGAGGACTTTCTTAAGCCCGAGGAGATCGAGGAGGTGGTGGAGGAGGGCGTCAAGCTCGAAGACCTCGAGTACCATGAAAACGTCGGCGGCGGGGCTGAAGAGGTGGATCCTGAAACACCACAATGGCCCGAGGGACCGGCCGGGGCAGAGGTAGAGGCCGCAGCTCCGGAATCGGCACGTAAAGACCTCGGCGCAGGCGGTGTGGTACTGTACCACCTGTGGATAGAGGCGAGCGTGGACATAGGGGAGCTTAAGAAGGACATCGGGCGCTTTGCTGATATCGAAGAGCAGGAGACCACCACGGTTGAGGTCGTAATGCTCGATGTCCCGGACTACAGGAGCTTCGAATCTCTCAAGAAGAGGCTCGAGGAGATGGATATTATAAAGGGGCTTTCGTTCGAGTCCTTTTCAAAGGGAAGGTATGTGCTCAGCGCGGCCGTGGCGGGCGACGGGCATGCACTCTACGACAGCCTCGTCGACACCCTGGGAAAGGATTATATACTTATACCAGGGGGTACGGGCCGGGTAATAATCAAGGTGGACCACGGCGCATTTTAACCCGAAGGGATCATGAAAAGGATTATACCGACCCTGCTCGTTTTACTTCTACTTACGGCGGCCGGTTGCGGGAATCCGGTGCGGTACAGGCTTGCGGAGGATTACACGCTCCATGCACCGGTGACTGTAGCGGTACTTCCGGTCGAAGGGGCGGTGGAGGATAGAGAGGTAAAGGAGTTTTTCAGGGCCGCGGCGGCGGAGAAGCTCAGGGAGTTGGGCTACGACGTCATCGACCCGGCTCGTGTGGACGAAGTCTATGTCAGGGTCGAGGATACACGTCTTAACGGTATGTCGCCCAAGGAGGCTGCGTCCCTTCTTGGGACGGACGCCGTCCTGCACATAGATATAACCAAGTGGAGGAAAAAACTTCTCACCCCGTACGCCTCATTGAAGGTCGGAGCCGAGTTCGTCCTTTATGCGAGCGACGGCAGGAGGCTCTGGAAGGCAAGGTACAGGACCAAGGAGTCCGACCTCAGGCTGGACAGGCAGGCGCTGGAGTTCGGCATAATAAAGGCCTACGAGCCGAGGATAGAGCGGATAGTAGGCTCGGTATTCGTAACACTCCCCTCTGCGCAGCTACCTGAAGAGCTGGATAAAAAAGAAGAGGAAGATGGGCCGAGGGAGTTTTTCCAGTGGCTTCCCTGACACACCTTGTGGAACATTCCCTCTCAGGGCGATGTCCCGACCTCCAGAGGGGCCTTCATGTCCTTACAATCCGTAATGAACATCGCGAATGTCCTGACATTCGCGAGGATGGTCCTGGTACCGGTCTTCACGGTGCTGTTCGTGCACGAGAGGTACGATGCGGCCCTCTTGGCGTTCGTTGCCGCGGCGGCGACCGATGCGCTGGACGGGTTTGTCGCAAGGAGGTACCACTCGGCGAGCTCCACCGGCGCCGTACTGGACCCTGTTGCCGATAAGTCCCTTAACATGGCAGCCTACATCTCTCTCGGGATCAAGGGATGGGTGCCGGTCTTTCTGAGCGTGCTTGTGGTGGCCAGAGAGGTCCTTGTGCTTACTATCCTCGGATTCCTGCTCCTCAGGCGCAGGGGCAGGGGGTTCGGGGACCTTCCGGGGGTCTCTCTTGCCGGCAAGGTTACAACCGCGCTCCAGATGACGACCGTGATCGTTGCGATCCTTCTCGGTGAAGCCTCGGGTACGGCCTTTTCGGCGCTTGTTGCGGTAACGGCGCTCTCTACGGCCTACAGCGGCTATGATTACATCACAAAGGGGTTCAAGATCTTCTCCGGCTGGTAAGCCCCGCGTCATATGGCCTCGTTGAGGTGCCTTATGTCCGCCAGGCTGAACACCGGTCCTTCCTGGCAAGCGTAGGCGCTGTTTATCTGGCAATGTCCGCACTTGCCCAGACCGCACTTCATCCTGCGCTCGAGCGAGAGGTAGATCTCCGTACCCCTGAGCTTCTTGTTGCCCAGGCTCAGTATCACGTACTTGTACATGACCGGCGGCCCCACGAGCACCGCAACGGTCTTTGAGTCATCGACCCTGAGCGGGCCGATGAGCGTTGTCACAACCCCTACGTTTCCGTCCCATCCGGGATGCGGCCTGTCCACCGTGATCCTTATGTCCATGCCGGCCCTCTTCCACTCCTTGAGCTCCTCCTTGAAGAGTATCTCGTCCGGGGATTTGACACCGTAGAGGAGTGTCAGTCTTCCGAAGGACCTTCTTTTGTTGAGCATGGTCTTTATGAGGGACCTCATGGGTACAAGCCCGATGCCGCCTGCAACAAAGAGTATGTCCTTGCGCTCCATCTCATCCACGGGAAAGCCCCTCCCGAACGGCCCCCTCACCCAGAGTATATCGCCCTGACCGAGCCTGTGGATGGCGCGCGTGAGGTTGCCCACCTCCCTGATGCACAGCTCCACGCGCCTTGTTCCGCAGCGGGGTGAGCTTATGGATATGGGAGCCTCTCCGTATCCGGGAAGCCCCACCATCAGGAACTGCCCGGGCGTGTGATCGATCGGGGCGGGCATCGTGAGGACAAAGAACATCTCCCTGTCGGTAAGCTTTACGGCCTCTTCGACCCTTGCGGGAACCGGTGTGTAAGGGGAGGCCGCTTCAGCGTTCCTTTGTCTCGCGTATGATTTCATTCGTAACCTCTGAGATATTTATCCTGACCAGGCACGTCCGGCTGCATCTGCCGCAACCCACGCAGAAAAGGCCCTTGAAGCGGTCCGCGAGGTAACGGAATTTTCTGTTGAAGCGGTGCCTGAGCCTCGCCGAGCGGGCCTTTCTGAAGTTGTGCCCGCCCGCGACCTTTGCAAAGTCCTCGAGGGTACACCCGTCCCACACCCTGTAACGCGTGGCATCTTCGAGATCGAGCGTTATGTCGTCCTTTACGTCGAAGCAGTAACAGGTGGGGCATACGTGGTTGCAGGAACCGCAGCCGTAGCAGACCCTGCCTATCCTGTCCCAGACCGGGCTCGAGTCGGCCCCTCGGTATATGAGCGGGAGCTGGGAGGGCTCGGCATCAAGCCGGGTCCTGAACATCTTCTCTTTTCTCTCTACCATCCTTTCGAGCCTTTCAAGGTCCGCCTTCTCGGCCTTTGTAGCGGAGGTGTACCTTTCAAGGAGCCTTCTGCCCCTCTTGGTGCCCGTTCTTACGATAAAGCCCCTTTCCGTCTCGTGCAGGAAGAGGTCGAAGCCGCGGTCAACGGTCATGGTGTGGAGGGAGCTGCAGAAGCAGTACTCGTCAGGGGTGCATTCGGTCCCTATGATGACGGTCCTCTTGCGCCTTGCAAGGTAGTTACGGTCCGGCGTGCCGTAGGAAAAGACCCTGTCGAGGAGGTTTACCGCATGGATGTCACATGGATGCAGGCCTATGATCGCTTGATTCTGTGCATCCACGACCTCCCGGACGTCTCCGTTCTTCAGGTCGAACCTCAAGAGGGTCTCCCTCGGCGGAAAGAGGAACTCCTTTGCCGAAAGGTGCGTGGGTGTCCGGCTAAGCCTCAACTGAGAGAACCTTTCTATGCGTGCGAACGCAGGGAACCCTTCCTTTTCAACGGGGCCGTAGAGCGTGTAGTCTCCGAGGAGCCCCTCTACAAGCCTTCTGAAGTCTTTTCTGGTTATGATTTCCATTGTACCCATACGTTTCGGTCTCAGAGTATATCAGAAACCCGCAGGGGTGTCTATTCGGCCACTGGAGTATCACGGCCCATGCGATATGCAATAGGCCGCCTCGCTTGTAAACATCCGTTATCTATGTGATAATAAGATGTCAAACATGCATCGCGAGCGCTCCCCGCGGCTTGCCGCGGGGAATGCGAGCGAAATGTAAGTCGGAGAGTTCCTTACATGAGAGGATCCCTGCAGCTTGCTGCAGGGGTCTTCAATCTGCAGACCGGTCAAGAGGGGGAGGTTTTCCATATCCTGGAAGCTTGAAAAGAGGTTCAACGAACGGCTCTCCAGGGAGAAGGGCACGGTGCGCAAGGACCCCGGCGGAAGGCTCAGGGTATGTCTTGTCTATCCAAACACGTACCGTGTGGCGATGAGTAACCTCGGTTTTCAAACACTCTACCGCCTGTTCAACGACGATGCGCGGTGTGTGTGCGAAAGGGCCTTTCTCCCGGACAGGGACGAGATCGAGTGGTACGGGGAAAGGGGGGCAAGGCTGGTCTCCCTTGAGAGCAGGAGCCCTCTCGGCGAGTTCGATATAATCGCCTTTTCAGTATCCTTTGAAGAAGATTACGTAAACATACCCTCCATACTGGAACTGTCGGGCCTGTCCGTCTTTTCGAGCGAACGGGATGACGGTGGTCCTCTTGTTATGGCCGGGGGATGTGCGGTCTCACTCAACCCCGAGCCGGTGGCGGACTTCATGGACCTCTTTTTCATAGGCGAGGCAGAGGCCGGTATCCGTCCTTTTCTGGATGTCCTGTCGAGCATAGGACATGCCGGTGTCTACGGTATCCTAAGGGCCATCTCCGGGCTCGAAGGTTTTTACGTACCCCGCTTCTGCGAGTTCACATACGACGGCTACAGGGTCGAGTCGATCAGGCCGCTCGAGGGGATGCACCTTCCTGTAAAAAGGGCGAGGGTGGATGACATAGACAGCCACCTCATGCCTGAAAGCGTGGTGGTCACGCCTGATACGGAGTTCGGCGGCGTCCATCTGATGGAGATAGAGCGGGGGTGCGGGAGGGGATGCAGGTTCTGTACCGCCGGGTTCCTGTACCTTCCGCCGAGGTGGCGAGATCCGGAGGAGGTCAAAAGGGCGGTTGAGCACCGTCTCGGGGTTGCCGGAAGGCTCGGGCTTGTGGGCGCCGCGGTCTCCGAATATCCGGCCCTTAAGGATCTCCTCGGGCTTGCCGTACAAAGGGGCGGGGAGATAACGGTGTCGTCGCTGAGGGCCGATCTTCTCGACAGGGAGCTTCTCGGGCTGCTTAAGAAGACAGGCTACAGGACCATAACCATAGCGCCCGAGGCGGGCTCCGAGAGGTTGAGGCGGGCCGTAAACAAGGACATCCCGGACAGCACACTCCTTGACTGCGCAAGGCTTGCGGCCGAGGCGGGCTTCAAGAGGTTGAAGCTCTACTTCATGGTGGGGTTGCCCACCGAGGTGGATGACGACGCAAGGGCCATAGGTGAGCTTGCGCTCGGGATGAAACGCATGTTGAAGGGCGGAAGGGTCATACTCAGCATAAACCCCTTTGTACCGAAGCCGCTCACCCCCTTTCAGTGGCACGGCTTCGAGAAGACGGCGGTCATCGAGAGAAGGTACTCGATCGTAAAGGACATCCTGAAACGAGAGGGAGCCGTTGAGGTCAAGCTCTCTTCCATAAGGCAGGCGCTCGTCCAGGCCTATCTTTCGCGTGCGGACAGGAGGGCCGGAAGGACGATCCTCGAGGCATCGAGGATAGGGTGGAGGCGCGCGTTGAAGGGGGCGGTGCCTGACTGCGAGGGTGTCGTACACCGTGAAAGGGAAAGGGACGAACTCTTTGCGTGGGATGTGTTGGACCACGGGCTCGACAAGGCATACCTGTGGAAGGAGTATCAGAGGGGGCTTGCCGGCAGGACCACGCCGCCGTGTGACGTAGGAAGGTGCACGAGGTGCGGTATCTGCCATTGAACATGCATCGCGAGCGCACTCCCCGCAGCTTGCCGCGAGGGGTGCGAGTGAGATGTAATCGTATAATTCCTTACATGAGAAGATTCCCTGCAGCTTGCTTCAGGAAGCTTCAAATAAATTGCACAAGGATCAGGACAGAAGATGGAGAAAATCGACATTGCGGATTACCTCGCGCTCACAAGGAGGCCCGTCCGTTACATCGACAGGGAGGTCAATTCCATAAGGAAGGAACGGTCCAAGGTGAGGCTCAGGTTCGCGCTGTGTTTTCCTGACGCCTATGAGGTGGGGATGAGTCATCTGGGCATACAGATACTGTACCATGTGTTGAACTCCCGGGAGGATGTCGCCTGCGAGCGGGCATTTGCGCCGTGGAAGGACTTCGAGGCGCTGTTGAGGGAGAAAGGGGAGCCACTTGCAACGCTTGAGAGCCGCATCCCGCTAAGGGAGAACGATATAGTGGGCTTTTCACTCCAGTACGAGCTCTCCTATACGAACGTTTTGAACATGCTGGATCTGGGCGGCATTACGCTACAAGCCTCCGAGAGGGCCGACCGTGAGCCGATCGTCATAGGGGGCGGCCCGGGTGCCTTCAACCCGGAGCCGGTCGCCGCCTTCTTCGACTGTTTCCTGCTCGGAGACGGCGAGGAGGCGGTAATAGAGATATGCGACGTCGTCATGGAGGGCAGAGAGAGGGGGCTTTCGAGAAGGGAGGTACTGGAAAACCTCTCGAAGGTCGAGGGCGTGTACGTGCCCTCGTTCTTCAGGGTCACGTACAACCCTGACGGGACCGTCGAGGGTGTAGAGCCGCTCGTTCGGGGCTATCGCGGGGTCAAAAAGAGGGTCCTTTCGGACATAAACAAGGTGCCGCTTCCAGAAAGCCCCGTTGTGCCGTACATGCAGACCGTGCACGACAGGCTCAGTGTCGAGATAGCAAGGGGATGCACCAGGGGCTGCCGCTTCTGCCAGGCCGGGATGATCTACAGGCCGTTGAGGGAGAGGGAGCCTGGGAGCATCCTGGAGTACATACGCCGCACGCTCAAGAATACCGGCTACGAGGAGGTCTCGCTCCTTTCGCTCTCTACCGGGGATTATTCGGACATAGAAGGGCTTCTGTGCTCGGTCATGGACGAGCTTTCAGGGCGCAGGGTGGCGGTAAGTCTGCCGTCTCTGAGGGTGGGCACACTCGGCGCCGGGCTTGCCGACGAGATAAAGAAGGTGCGTAAGACCGGTTTCACCCTCGCCCCAGAGGCCGGCACCGAGAGGCTGCGTGACGTCATAAACAAGGGGATAGAGGAAGATGCGCTCATTAAAGGTGCACGGGAGATATTCTCGCTCGGCTGGAGGGCCATAAAGCTATACTTCATGCTGGGGCTTCCCACCGAGACCGAAGAGGATCTCATGGAGATAATACACCTTTCGAGGAAGGTGCTCGATGCCGGAAGGACCGCCGGGCGCAGGAACGCGCAGGTGAACGTGAGCGTGGCGGCCTTTGTCCCAAAGCCCTTTACCCCGTTTCAGTGGGAGCCGCAGATATCCCTTGAGGAGAGCCGCAGGAGACTTTCGCTCCTTAGGAGAGGGGCGAAGAAAAGGAGGCTCGGTTTCAAGTGGCACGATCCGGCCATGAGTGAGCTCGAGGGGGTCTTTTCGCGTGGCGACAGGCGGCTCAGTGGGGTGATACTCAGGGCGTATGAAAAGGGATGCAGGTTCGACGGGTGGAGTGAGGAGTTTCAATGGGACCTCTGGCAGGAGGCGTTCAGGGAAGAAGGCATAAGCATGGCCTTTTACACGGGGAGAAGGCGGGGCGAGGAAGAGGTCCTGCCGTGGGACCACCTTGACTGCGGGGTGAAAAAGGACTTCCTGTGGGACGATTACAAGAGGTCTCTCGCGGGGGGGCTGACCCCGGATTGCAGAAGCTCGAGGTGCACGGACTGCGGGGTCTGCGACCATAGGCTTGTAAAGAACATGGTCTTTACGGGACAGAAGACAGTCAGGCGGGCAGGTGGTGCAAGAAGGCTGCCACGTACCGGCCAGAGGCCGCTCAGGGTGAGGTTCAACTTTTCAAAGACCGGGGATCTGAGATACTTGAGCCACCTGGAGCTATCGAGGACGGTTGCGAGGGCCGTAAGAAGGGCGTCGCTCCCGGTAAGGTATTCCGGCGGGTTTCATCCCCTGCCAAGGATAGTCTTTGCAACACCGCTTCCGGTCGGCATGGAGAGCCTTGACGAGTACATGGACATGGAGCTTGAACCAGTAGGCCAGTATACCACGGATGGACTTGCCTTCAGGCTCGACTCCGCGCTTCCTGATGGGCTCAAGGTAAAAGCGGCCAGATTTATACCCTTGAAACTCCCTCCTCTCTCTGTTATCATGAAGGCACAGAAGTACCTTGTTTTTTTGAAGAACGGCCCTTTGGGCTTGGATATAGAGCCCCGTAGAATCGACGGGGTCATAAGGGATTTTTCCAATAATGACTCAATTGATCTGGAGATCGAGCGGGCGGGTAAGAAAAAACACATCGATGTAAAGCCACTTGTGGAAGAACTCACCCTGAAAGATGATCTCGTGCTCGGCCTGACGCTCAGGCAAGGCGAGGGCGCCGGCGTAAAGCCCCATGAGGTGGTGGCCCACCTGCTGAATCTCCCTGCCAACAAGGCTTCCCTTATCCCCATCCTCAAAACAAAGACCGTTCTTGAAAATGCATAGAGGGCACATTCCCGGCGGCTTCAGCCGGGAGCTTCAATCCATGGGCTGACCCCCGTGTCTATGCGGAAAAAAAGATTTTTTGATCGTAATTGTAGATGAAGAAAGGTCCAGTAAAAGAGATATTCCTGGATTCCAATCCGTTCGAGACGAGGCTTGCGATCCGCGAGGATGAAGAGCTTGCCGAGTTCTATGTGGAGCGCAAGAAGGACCGCGGCATAACCGGTAACATCTACAAGGGCAGGGTGGTAAGGGTCCTGCCGGGGATGCAGGCTGCGTTCGTGGAGGTAGGCCTCGACAGGACCGCCTTTCTCCATGTAACGGATGTACTGGAGTCGGTGGAGCTCATAGAAGAGGAAGATGTTTCGGAGGTCTCGAAGGAGGAATCCCGCAGCGGGCCCTCGGGTCATAAGATCCAGGAGCTGCTGAAGGCTGGGCAGGACATAATGGTTCAGGTCGAAAAGGAGCCGCTCGGAACAAAGGGGGCGAGGCTCACCTCGTACCTTGCGCTGCCGGGACGTTATCTCGTCTTCATGCCGAATTACGAGAGGGTGGGGGTCTCCCGCAAGATAGAGGATGAAAGGGAGAGGAAGCGGCTCAGGGACATGGTCTTGAAGCTGAAGCCTCAGGGTGTGGGCTTTATCATAAGGACGGTCTGCGAGGGCAAGCGCAAGGACGAGATAATGGCGGACATGGATTATCTGTTGAAGCTCTGGCGCAACATAGTCAAGAAGATGGAATCAACCCCAGCGCCGGCGCTCCTCTACGAGGAGCTGGACCTCACCCTGCGTTCCGTGAGGGACATCTTTACGCGGGACGTAAAGAAGTTCGTCATAGACTCAAAGGAGGAGTACGAAAGAGCGGTAAGGTTCATTGAGGAGTTCATGCCCGAGCTCCTGGGAAAGGTTGAACTTTACAATGGCAAGGAGCCGATGTTCGATGCCTATGGCATAGAGGTCGAGCTTGCCAAGGCCCTGGAGAGAAAAGTATGGCTGCCCTCGGGGGGGCACATAGTCATAGACCAGATGGAGGCCCTGACCGCCATAGATGTGAACACCGGCAAGTACGTAGGCAAGAAGAGCTCGGAGGATACGATACTAAAGACCAACCTCGAGGCCGTAAAGGAATCCGTACACCAGTTGCGTCTGCGCAATATCGGCGGTATCATAGTGATCGACTTCATAGACATGGCGAAGCAGTCCAACAGGGAGAAGGTCTACAGGGGCCTCAAGGAGGCGCTTAAAAAGGACAAGGCCCGGACCAACATACTGAAGGTCTCCGAGCTCGGTATCGTCGAGATGACGAGGAAGAGGGTGAGGGAGAGTATCACGCAAACGCTCCTTGAGCCCTGTCCGTATTGCGATGGTGACGGACTTGTAAAGGGAAAGGACACCGTGCTCATGGAGATATACAGGGACCTTATAAAGGAGATGCCCGTACGAAGGAGGAAGGTCGTTGTGTATGCAAACCCCGTGATCGCGGAGCGGCTGAGGGGTAGCGCCAGCGACCTTGTCACGGAGCTCTCGAAGCGCTTCAGGAAGAAGATAGTTGTAAAGCCTGTGGATACGTTTCATCAGGAGGAGTACGAGATAGTGTGAGGGAGGGAGAGAGGTGAAGATCGCCTGGAAGCGGCTCATTTGGCCGGTTTTACTGGTGTCTTTTTTCATTGTCCACGTCCCGGTTCCTTCAGACGCGGCGTCCGCGGCCGAAGGAAAGAGGATCTTCGATTCCAGGGGCTGCGGCGGCTGTCACGCCTTGAGGCGAACGGCCGTCATGGGTAAAGGACCGGCCCTGTGGTACGCCGGAAGCAAGTTCAGGAAGGGCTTCCTCGAGGGCTGGCTTCAGAGCCCCGATCCCATAAGGCCCATGGCATACGGGTCGATCACGGAGACGAATACTTCCGACCACCCTGCACTGAGCGCGAAACAGGCCAGGGATGTGGCGGCCTACCTCATGGGCCTCGGCGCAGGCCTGGTGAAGCAGGGGATCATAAGGCCCTCAAGAAGCGTCAAGGGAAGGATAATCTTTGAAAAGAAGCTCGGCTGCTACGGCTGCCACCGGATAAGAAAGGGCAGGAGGATCGTGGGCGGGCTCAGCGGCCCAAGCCTCGTCGGTGCCGGTAAGAGGCTCAACCCCGACTGGATATATGCGTTCCTCAAGGATACCAGACGCTTTGAGCCGCTTTCAGCGATGCCGGTCTACAACGGACTTGTAAGCGAAGAGGAGTTACGGACCCTTGCGGGATATGTCTCGTCGTTGAAGTAGAAGACAGCATCCGGCACTGGCGCGGTGTTTTTGCTTATTAACCGTAAGCTCAATACGTCATGGCATTTATCCTTAGCGTACTCGGCGCGATCCTCGTCATAGAGGGGATCCCCTACTTTGCCTTTCCGGCCAGGGTGAAGGAGTGGGCCCTTCTCATCCAGGAGGTAAGCGACCGCAACCTGAGGGTGATGGGCATCTTCTCCATGGCGGCCGGGCTCGTGATACTCTACATCGTAAGGACGTACCTCGGTTGAAGATGGATCTGAAAAGAACAAGGCTCCTCTTCGTTTGTCTTCTCATCTCGCTCGCCTTTTTCGGGTGTGCCGCGCCCGGGCCGTCTCGCCAGGACAAGGCGGCGGGCCGTGAGGAGATGATAAGGGTCCTGGTATTGAAGGGTATAGAAGAGATCGAGATAAGAGGAGCCGAGGGAGCGGGGCATGTATGGGTGCGGCATCTTGGAGGCAACGCGGTGATGCTCAACGGAGAGAAGGCTTCCTTGCCGCTTAGGTTCAGTCCGAGCGCGGAGTTCATCTATATAGGGAAGAGGCCCTACAGGGGTGTGTTGGAGATTTATGCAGATGAAGACGGCCTCGTGGTCATAGACGAGATGCCGCTTGAGGACTACCTCGTCGGTATCATAAACAACGAGATATCCTCGAAGTGGCCGATCGATGCAATAAAGGCACAGGCCGTGGTTGCCCGCACGTATGCGATCTACAAGAAACGCAAGAGGGAGGGCTCCTTGTACGACCTGACCGCGACCCACATGGATCAGGTATACACCGGCGCGGCCGTAGAGGATGCGGCCTCGATGCTTGCCGTAACAGAGACCTCCGGCGAGGTGCTCTTTTACGACGGGGCCCCGGCGCTTACGGTCTATCACTCTAATGCCGGCGGAATGACCGAGTCGTCGAAGCACGTATGGTCCATCGATTACCCGTACCTGAGGGCCGTCAAGAGCAGGCACGACAAGGGAGCCCCGAACTTCCGCTGGGAGCTCGCGCTCTCGGCCCGGACCATCGGGGATATGCTCGCCGGGGCGGGTTACGGCATAGGCATACCGAGGAGCATCAAGATCAAGGAGAAGACCCCTACGGGCCGGGTCAAGGCGCTCGTCATAAGGGACGGACAAGGGGGCGAGTTGACGCTCAGCGGCGAGGAACTCAGAAAGGTCCTCGGCTACGGCATGCTCAAGAGTACGCTGTTCAGGGTCAAGAAAAGGGGCTCGACCTTCACCTTCAGGGGAAGGGGGTCCGGGCACGGGGTGGGGCTTTCCCAGTGGGGGGCCAAGGGCATGGCGGAGGAAGGCTACAGCTACAGGAAGATACTCAAACACTACTACTCGGGAACATTCATCCGTAAGATATACTGACCACGCGGATGTGTCCGCCCTTTCAAAGGTGTACAGCGAACAAGGTATGACCGTAAGGGGCCGTGCACGCCGAAGACCTCCCGCACACCCCTGTGGAGGTCTGAGGACCTCCTTGCATTTGAAGATATCCCGCGTTCACGCTCCGGGGACTTCACTTCTTCCTTGCAGATGAGATGAGAGCCGAAGAATTCGACTACTTTCTGCCTGACGAACTCATAGCACAGTACCCCCTTCCGAGAAGGGACGCTTCGCGCCTCATGGTGCTCCGCAGGGGGGCGGGCCGGCTGGAGCACAGGGTGTTTACGCAGATCCTGGAGTACCTGGAGCCGGGTGACCTCGTTGTCTTCAACGATACAAAGGTGATTCCCGCAAGGCTTGCGGGAAGGAAGGTCACCGGCGGCAGGGTGGAGCTCCTCGTCGTACGCCGCGACACCATGGAACGGGAAGGTGAGGTTTGGCGCTGCATGGTGCGCCCGTCCAAGGGGATAGGGGAGGGGACAAGGGTCGTCTTCGGGGACGACTTCGAGGCGAGAGCGCTCGGCCGTTGCGGCGAGGGGCTGTGGAGGTTCCTGCTTTGCGGGAAGGATGTCGGTGGAATGATCAGCAAGTACGGGAAGGTGCCGCTTCCCCCGTACATAAGGCGCGAGGCCGTGGAGATCGATTCGGGGCGATACCAGACCGTCTTTGCCAGGAACGAGGGTGCGGTGGCCGCACCAACGGCCGGACTGCACTTCACCGAGGATATCCTCAAGGAGATGGAGGATATGGGGGTGGAGATACGTTACCTGACGCTCCATACAGGGCCTGCCACATTTCTGCCGGTACGGGACGGGGAGGTGTCGGAACACCGGGTGCCTGAAGAGCATTACATGGTCCCCGAGGCCACGGCCTCGGCCGTATCAGCGGCCAAGAAGGAGGGGAGAAGGGTCGTGGCCGTGGGCTCGACCGTCACCAGGACGCTCGAGGCGTGTTTCATGGACGGTTTAGGGAGACCCAGGCTTTCAGGTGGAACGGACCTCTTCATCCGACCCGGCTTCAGGTTCAGGGTCGTGGATGCGCTTGTCACCAACTTTCACCTGCCCCGCTCGAGCCTCGTGATGCTTGTGGCCGCCTTCGCCGGCAGGGAGGCCGTTCTCGCCGCATACAGGGAGGCCGTAAGACGGAGATACAGGTTCTTCAGCTACGGCGACTGCATGCTGATCGTCTGAGCGGGGATTGTAACAGAGAGGCAGGGATGGACTTCGGATTCGAGCTTTTGAGTACGGACCCCACAGGCGCAAGGAGGGGGCGCATCACCACACCGCACGGCACGGTGGAGACCCCGGTCTTCATGCCGGTGGGGACAAAGGCCTCGGTCAAGGCGATGACACCGGAGGAGCTCGTGGACTGCGGTGTGGAGATGATACTCGCCAACACCTATCACCTTTTACTCAGGCCTGGTGAGGGGCTCATCAGGGACCTCGGCGGCCTGCACGGCTTCATGAACTGGAAGGGGCCGATACTCACCGACAGCGGAGGATTTCAGGTCTTCAGCCTGTCGGGGCTGCGCAGGATAAGGGAAGAGGGGGTTGAGTTCAGGTCTCACATAGACGGCGCGATGTGCTTCATCTCACCGGAAAGGTCCGTGGAGATACAGGAGGCGCTGGGTGCGGACATCATCATGGCCTTTGACGACTGCACCCCGTATCCGGCTGACAGGAGGTACACCGAGGAGTCCATGGAGCTTACCCACAGGTGGGCGTTGAGGTGCAAGAGGGCGAAGAGGCGCCTGGATCAGGCGCTCTTCGGCATAGTCCAGGGCGGGATGTACGAGGACCTGAGGGCAAGGAGCGCCGAGAGGATCGTGGAGATCGGTTTCGACGGCTATGCCATAGGCGGGCTGAGCGTGGGGGAGGGTAAGGATCTGATGTACGCCATGCTCGGGGCCACGGTCGACCGCCTGCCCGAGGAGAGTCCGAGGTATCTCATGGGGGTCGGAACACCGGAGGATATCGTCACGTCGGTCGAGATGGGTGTGGACATGTTCGACTGCGTGCTGCCCACCAGATGCGCCAGGAACGGAACACTCTTTACAAGCAGGGGGAAATTGGTTATAAAGAACAGTCAATATGCGCGCGACGGCTCTCCGGTGGATGAAGGGTGTAGCTGCTACACCTGCACCAACTACTCGAGGGCATACCTCAGGCACCTCTACATGTCGGGGGAGATCCTGGCGTCGAGGTTGAATACGATACACAACATCCACTATTACGCAACCCTCATGCGCAGGCTGCGCGATGCCATAGAGCGCGGAGATCTGTCCGGGTTCAAAGAGGATTTTTACTCTAAGTTGGGATTAATACAGTAAGCACTCTATAAGGAGGTAACAAGTGTTGTACCTATTGCCGGTTGCAGTGGCCTTTGCAGAGGAAGGTGCCGGACCCGGCGGTCCCGGCGGGATCGCGAGCATGCTTCCTTTCATCATCCTTATCGTGGTCTTCTACTTTCTTCTCATACGTCCCCAGCAGAAGAGCGCAAAAAAGCACCGTGAGCTTCTCGAGCAGCTCAAGCCCGGGGACAGGGTCGTAACCAGAGGAGGGATCCACGGCAGGGTCCAGAGCGTCAAGGACGATCTTCTGGTCCTCGAGATCGCGGACAACGTAAGGATCCAGATCGAAAAGAACGCGATCCAGGGTAAGAGGGTCTCTTCAGAAGGGGGCGGTTCAAAGTAGGCGAGACCGCATGGCTCCCACTGCTTGTGTTCGTGAGGCGTCGGCAATGCCGACATTTTTGTTCTTTACATGAATAAGGTAGACTCTGAAAAACCTCCGGAGTTGTTGTTGCAGGTGCGGCGAAGCGGTCTTTCTTACATGAAGTCAAACAGTGGGATATGTTTCGTCGTCTCCCCGTCCGCTTTATCCGCCGGGGCCGCGCACCCTTGCAATGATGATCGAAGAAGCGGTTTTTCAGGGCTTCCTTAAATCAATGGACCGGAGTCTTTAATAGCTATGAAGAGCATCTTATGGCGGGGTCTGCTTCTTGGAGGCTTCACGCTCCTGGCCCTGATACTGTTCATACCGTCCACCCCGCTTTCGGACAAGCTCCCGTCTTTCTGGGCGGCCAAAGTCCCTAGGATCGTCCTGGGGCTCGACCTGCAGGGAGGGATGCACCTCGTGCTCGATGTGGACCAGGAAAAGGCCGTTGAGAACTATACCCAGAGGCTTGCCGATTCCGTGGAGGGTCTCTTGAGGGAGGGGGGGATCCCGTATACGGATATTGCAAGAAGGGGTATGGACGCAATAGAGATCTCGTTCTACGGTGATGATGCGGCCTCTTCCATAAAGGGTCTCATGGCCGATGAGTACGGTATCTTCTCTCCGCCCGAGGAGCATGACGGAAGGCTTGTCTACAGGCTCCTGGACAAGGAGGTGGAGAGGATAAAGGACTGGGCGGTCACACAGGCGCTCGAGACCATAAGAAACAGGATAGACAAGTTCGGGGTGGCCGAGCCGCTCATACAGAGGCAGGGTGAAAGGGAGATCGTGATACAGCTTCCTGGCCTCAAGGACCCAGAGAGGGCCATCTCGCTCATCGGAAAGACCGCGGTCCTCGAGTTCAGGCTTCTCGACGAGGAGAACGATCCCTACGAGGCCATGGACTTCGGCGCGCCGTTCGGTTCCGAACTCCTCTACCAGAAGAGCAAGGACCCGAAGACCGGCAGGGTGGAGAAGATACCCTATCTCGTCAAGAAAGAGGTCCTTTTGACAGGAGACCTTCTTTCAGACGCCCGTGTCGCCTTTGACCGGCAGTTCAACGAGCCATACGTCTCGTTGACCTTCAACTCCAGCGGCGCGCGCATATTCGAGAGGATCACGGAGAAGAACGTAGGCAGACGCCTCGCCATAATACTGGACGGAAATGTCTACTCGGCCCCTGTAATAAAGGAGAAGATAAGCGGCGGAAACGCCATGATATCGGGTGGGTTCAGCGTGGATGAGGCGAGGGATCTGGCCATCATCCTGCGGGCGGGCGCCCTGCCGGCCCCGGTGAACATAATACAGAACGTGACAGTGGGGCCCACGCTGGGCAGGGACTCCATAGAGGCGGGTGTGAGGGCCATACTGCTCGGCGGGGTGCTGGTCCTGCTGTTCATGGTGTTCTACTACAGGCTGTCGGGCGTCATAGCGGACTTCGCGATCATACTGAACATAATCATGCTGCTCGGCGCCATGAGCTGGTTCAACGCCACCCTGACGCTGCCCGGCATAGCCGGCATACTGCTTACAATAGGCATGGGTGTGGACTCGAACGTATTGATATTCGAAAGGATCAAGGAAGAGCTCAATGCCGGAAGGACCCCCGGGTCTGCGGTGGATGCTGGTTACGACAGGGCGTGGTGGACGATAGTGGACTCCCATGTCACGACCCTTATAACCGCGGCGGTGCTCTTTCAGTTCGGGAGCGGACCGATAAAGGGGTTTGCCGTATCCCTGAGCCTCGGCATACTCATAAACCTCTTTACCTCTCTCGTCGGCACCAAGCTCGCCTTTGACATACAGAACGAAAGGTTCCGGGTAAAGAGGCTGAGCATCTGAACGGAGTACGGATGGAGATCATCAAGAGAAGGTACATAGACTTTCTGGGCAAGCGTAGGATAACGCTCGTGGTTTCGGCCGTACTGGTGATAGTGGGCTTCGTTGCGGCGATAGCCATTCCGCTTGGAAAGGCGAACCTCGGAACCGACTTCGCCGGTGGGGTGGCGGTCCAGTTCAGGTTTGAAAAGCCCTTCGAGATCCAGGTGGTAAGGGAGGTCCTGGAGAAGAACGGATTCGATGACGCGGACCTGCAGGAGTTCGCGGGCACCAGCAAGCTCCTTGTAAGGGTCAAGAGGACGGATAATATCCGCGGGCTGGCCAAGGCGATCGGTGAGATTTTCGCAAAGGAGATGCCGGATAATCCCTTTACAGTTGACTCGACGACCGAGGTCGGGCCGACCGTCGGCAGGAAGCTTCAGAAGGACGCCCTCTGGGCCGTGGCCATATCACTTGTAGGGATACTCCTCTACGTGGCCTGGAGGTTCGAGTTCCGCTTCGGCGTGGCAGCGGTCGCCGCCACGTTCCATGACGTCCTGGCCGTACTCGGCATACTCTTTGTCCTGAACAAGGAGATAAACCTCCTTATTGTAACCGCCCTTCTGACCATAGCCGGGTACTCGCTCACGGATACCGTCGTGGTCTTCGACAGGATAAGGGAGAACCTCCGCAAAAAGACCAAGGAAGAGATCGTCCCTCTCATAAACAGGAGCATCACCGAGGTGCTCAGACGGACCATAGTGACCTCTGGAACCACGCTCCTGGTGCTCATAGCGCTTCTGGCCATAGGCGGGGAGGTCATCCATGACTTCTCGCTGGCGCTGTTCCTGGGTGTCCTGATAGGGACCTACTCGTCCATATTCGTCGCAAGCCCGCTTCTGTTCGTATGGAAGAAGAAGCAGGGCAAGCTCATCAAGGTTTAGCACGCATTTTGGTGGAGGTGGCTTCCGCACAAGGACACCTATCCCCCTCGGCCTTTAATCGGCCCGTCACCCGCTTCCTTCTCAACTGCATGTGATATTGCACCTGCTTTTGGGAGTGCGTTGCAGCCGCAAGGCAATGCATGTCATTGCCAATAAGTGGTACCTGGGCACGGTATCCGTTCGAACGGAGTACCGGGGTGCAGCCGGTCGGCGCCGGGAATCCTCGGTCTACGGTCGATCCGTAAAGGTGCGTAAAGATACAGCCCTTTTCCGGTGGATCTTTCCTTCCGTAACCTGCAGCACCTCAACGGCCGAGCAGGGCCTCGAAGAACCTTATCGATGCGGCTCCGTACCACTCCCTTGCCCCGATTATCCTGCCTATGATCCTGCCGTCCTTGCCGATGATATAACTTGTCGGTAACGCCGTGACCTCGTAGGCACGCCTCACCTCGCCTTCACGATCCAGCAGGATGGGGAAGCTCAGGTTGTACTTCCTGGAGAAGGCGGCTACCCTTTTCGGGCTGCCCCTGTCGACGGAGACCGCCATGACGACTAAGCCCTTGTCTTTGAGCTTCTTCCAGAGCCTTTCCATGGCCGGCATCTCGTCCCTGCAGGAATGACACCACGTGGTCCAGAAGTGGAGCAGGTTGACACGGCCCTTTCCGAAGCGGTCAGGGGTTGAACCCCTTCGTGCCTCATCCGTTTCTCCATGATCTTCAGAAGATGCATCCACTGTCGAAGGTGTGGCGTCTCGGATGCGGGAGGGAGTGACATCCGGAACACCTCTCTCTCTCTTTATAGACCTTTGCCCCTTCCGACTCAGGGGCCGGTATGGGGGTCGGGCTGCCGGCGCAGCCTGCAGTAGCGACTAGTGACAGTATGAGAAGCATCTTTTTCATATCATGCCTCCTGATCGAAGCCCCGCGACTTGCCGTGGGGAGTTCATGATGTAATGTGAGTATACGGCCCTTTTCTTGACCCGCCTTGTATCTTCAAAGGATCAGGACCCGAGCCGGCTCTTTGTCGGCTTTCCGGCGCCGGTGTGCCTTATGCTCCTTTTCGTCGGTATCTCGACGTACCAGGAGAAGACAACCCTGTAGTCCTCTTCCAATTGCGGGCCGTTGAGATCCTGGTAAAGCGGCACCATGAAGTCAAGCTCCACGACGTGCAAGGGGAACGGCTGCCACTGGGTCCCGACGGCGGCGTTTATCTTCTTTCCGCCGTAGTTACGGGGGTCCCATAGCGGGGTCGTTCTTCGTAGCCCTGCCGGGGTGGCTTCGGGCCGGCCTTTTCCGTGAGCGGCTGACGAGCTCTAGATGTGCATATTCAACCGGGAAAGGAGCTTATCGCCCGTACTTTCCAAGCCGACCGGCGAACCCCTTTATTCAGTCTTCCGGAACTTTTTCTCACACCACTTGCCAGGTACATCCTCATCTCCACATCGATCCGCATGGAAAATTATGAACGGGAAAACACTCCTTGACCGCGTGTTTCTTTGCTGTTAGAATGTCCTAAATTTCGTTCCGCCGGGTGTCTTTGCACACTCTCTGCACATTTAAGTTTCCCGAAATCGCCCTGGGGGCCTGTCTCATAACCGCAAGGATGGAAAAGCGCTGGAAGATCAACCCGGTAAACAAGGAACTCCAGGAAGAACTGGGCAGGGAGCTGAATATCCTTCCTGTGACGGCCCAGCTCTTGATAAACAGGGGCCTTGTCGATTGCGACAGGGCCTTTTCTTTTCTCCGGCCCGACCTGAATAACCTCTACGACCCGTTCCTCTTGAAGGGCATGGACAGCGCCGTAAGGCGTATCGTCTCGGCTGTGACCCGCGGTGAGAAGATCGCCGTCTACGGTGACTATGACGTCGACGGCACGACATCGACGGCGCTTTTGCACCTTTTCTTCCGCGAGATAGGGGTGGATACGCTCTGTTACATCCCCGAGAGGCGTACCGAGGGTTACGGTCTGAACGCCGGTGCGATCAAGGCCCTTCACGAAAAGGGAGTGAGGCTCATCATAACCGTTGACTGCGGCACCTCAAACCACGACGAGGTCGACATCGCACGTTCTCTCGGGATCGATTGCATCATTACGGATCACCATGAGGTGTCAGGCGATCCTCCCGGGGCCTGCGCCTTTATCAATCCGCTGCAGCAGGGCTGCGGCTTTCCGTTCAAGGGGCTTGCCGGCGTGGGGGTCGCATTCAACCTCATGGTTGCGTTGAGGGCCGGCCTTAGGGATGCCGGGTGGTTCAAGGACCGGATACCTAACCTCAAGAGGTACCTTGATATCGTCTGCATAGGCACGGTGGCGGACATGGTGCCGCTCGTCGACGAAAACAGGGTCCTTGCAAGCTTCGGCCTCAAGGAACTCAACAATACCGGAAGGGCGGGGCTCAAGGCGTTGATAGATGTATGCCGTATAAGACGCGGCAAGGTTACGGCCGAGAATATCGCCTATCAGATCGCACCGCGGATAAATGCCGCCGGAAGGATGGAGAGGGCGGATACGGCGCTCAGGCTGCTTGTGACCGGGGACGAGAGGGAGGCCGTGGAGCTTGCGCGCAGGCTTGACAGGGAGAACTCCTCCAGACAGAATGTTGAAGAGAGGATGCGCAGGGAGGCGGTGGAGATGGTAGGGGACGGTTCCCTCAACAGGGCCATAGTGCTGAGCTCAGATAACTGGCACCCCGGGGTCATAGGTATAGTCGCCTCAAGGCTTGTCGAGAGGTTCTACAGGCCGGTCGTCCTCATAGCGGTCGAGGGTGAGACGGGAAAGGGCTCGGTGAGGAGCATTAAGGGGTATAACGTCATGGAGGGGTTGAGGGAATGTTCCGGTCTGCTCGAAAGGTACGGGGGTCACAAGGCGGCCGCCGGGCTCACGGTCAGAAGGGGCAGGATAGACGACTTCAAGAAGGCGTATACGGAACTCCTCAACAGGACACTGTCGGATGATGACCTCGTACCTGAGGTGGAGCTTGACGGTATAGTGTCTCTGGATGAGGTTGACGCAAGGCTTGTAAGCGAGATAGAGAGGCTTGCACCGTTCGGCCGCTCGAACGAAAGACCGCTTCTGTGCGCCACGGGGACGGACATAGTGCATACGGAGGTGGTCGCCAAGAGGCATCTGAGGATGATGCTCAGACAGAGCGGGCGCACGAGGTACGCCATTGCCTTTGATATGGCCGGTTCGCACCCGGTAAAGGGGGGCAGGTTCGATGTGGCGTTTTACCCGTACATGGATGAGTGGAACGGTTCGAGGAACCTGCGCCTGAACGTAAAGGAGCTCAAGGAACAACCTCAAATACCTTGACACAGAAGCCAAAAAACAATACATTGTTACGTTAAACACAGTGTAGGGTTGCGATGGAAGGATATGGAAAAAAGAGGTTTCTGAAGAAGGTCTTTATCTCCCTGTGCATCATGGCCTCGGTCGAGCTTTCGGTGACGCCGTCGAGTGAGGTCGCATCCGTCGAGGGTCACTCCTTCGTGCGTCCGGAGGTGGAGTCCACGGAGAAGTACCGTGTCCTGAGCGTCCTGAGCGGTTACCGTACGGGGCTGGGGCTGGCCGAGAAGATAAGGCTTTCCGAGGTTATACTGGAGGAGAGCAGAAACTACAACCTCGACCCGCTCTTTGTGCTTGCGTTGATCGAGACAGAGAGCACCTATTACAACTGGGCCAAGTCGAGGAAGGGGGCCGTGGGGCTCATGCAGGTGAGGCCGGGGACCGGCAGGCATGTTGCTGATGAGTTGAACATAAGATGGGAGGGGGAGAGGACCCTGTACAATCCGTACCTCAACGTCAAGTTGGGGCTGCATTACTTTGCGACCCTGCTGGAGAGGTACGGCGATGACAGGCAAAAGGCCCTGGCCGCCTACAACAGCGGCCCGGGCTATGTGACGGCGAGGCTTCGCCTGGGAAGGCCCTTGCCCAAGCGTTACGGCAGCAAGGTTATGTCAAAGTACGAGAATCTCAAGGAAAGGATAGCAGATTGATGAAGTTCGACGCAGCAAAGAGGAAAAAGTACATCAAGAGGAGTGTTAATCCGGTCAGGATAGATCCAGATGCGAGCATCTCGGATCTTTTGAAGTGTATGGGGCAGACCGCGTTCCAGGGGAAAAACCTCTCCAGGGCGGCCGATGTATGGGAGGAGATGCTCAAGGGAAATACGACCATATTCTTCGGGCTCGCCGGTGCGCTCGTCCCGGCCGGCATGAGGGAGCTCATGGTCTATCTTATAAAGAACAGGTACATAGACTGCCTGGTCTCTACCGGGGCCAACCTCTTTCACGACATACACGAGACGCTGGGGTGGCGCCACTGGCAGGGCTCCCACGCCGTCGACGACAAGGACCTGAGGGACGCTGGCATAGACCGCATGTACGACGTCTTCGCGCTCGAAGAGGAGTTCAACTCATCGGATGAGTACATATACAGCTTTTCCAACACCCTCGAGAGGCGCCCTTACACCACGAGGGAGTTTCTGTATTTGATGGGGGAGGACCTGTCGAAGAGGAGCAGGAAGGAAGGTATTCTGACGGCCGCGTACAAGGCGGGTGTGCACGTATACTGTCCGGCCATAGGGGACTCGTCCATAGGAATAGCGCTTGCGTTGAAGGACGGTGACGACCATCTCCTTTTCGACGTCGTCGGCGACGTCAAGGAGACGGCGCACCTCACTTCAAGGGCCAGGAACTCAGGGATCGTATTCGCCGGCGGCGGCACGCCGAAGAACTTCATACAGCAGACGGAGGTTACGGCCCAGATGATGTGCAAGCGCACGCCCGGACACAAGTACGCCGTACAGATAACAGCCGATGCGCCTCACTGGGGAGGGCTCAGCGGTTGCACCTTCGAGGAGGCCCAGTCCTGGGGCAAGATCGCCAAGAACTCGAAGAGGGTGACTGTAAACAGCGATACGACCATAGCGCTGCCCATAATAGTAAGTGCCCTGGCTCAGAGGATGAATGGGGTTAAGAGAAAGCTTCCGGACCTGAGCCTCAAGAATGCATTCAGGGTCAGAAAGAGGATATGGGATTGACGGCCACCGGATCTGCCTTTAACTTCTGCGGCCTCGACGAGGAGGTACGGCGGGACAGGGCCCCGCGTTTCTCTGTACTTCAGGTCCCTTATGATCTTACGACATCCTATGTGAGCGGGACGAGGAACGGTCCGAGGGCCATCATAGAGGCCTCAGCGCACATGGAGCTCTATGACGAGGAACTCGGCTTCGAGCCGTACAAGGCCGGTATAGAGACCCTGCCCCCGCTTGAGCCCACGGCGCTTGGGCCGGAGCACATGATAGATAGGGTGAGGGATGCGGCCGTCGAGGTGTTGGACAATGGAAGGGTTCCGGTGCTTCTGGGCGGGGAGCACAGTGTGACCCTTGGGCTGGTAAGGGCCTTGAGAGAGAGGCACCCTACGCTTTCCGTCTTTCACCTCGACGCACACGCTGATATGAGGGATAGATACCAGGATACCCCCTTCAACCATGCCTGTGTGGCGAGGAGGATATCCGAGATATGCCCGATCGTGCAGGCCGGGGTGAGGAGCCTGAGCAGGGAAGAGGCCTTGTTCCTGAAGGATTGTACGGCTGTGAGGACGTACTACGCAGCCGATATAAGAAAAGGGGTGGACTGGGGAGCCGTGGCGGACGGACTCTCCGACGAGGTCTTCATCACGATAGACCTCGATGTCTTCGACCCTTCGATAATGCCCGCAACCGGCACCCCTGAGCCTGGCGGGCTTGGCTGGTACGAGGTCCTCGATGCATTGGGTACAGTCATATCAAAGAAAAACGTCGTGGGCTTTGACTTGGTCGAGCTCAGCCCCATACCGGGCAATGTCGCCCCCGACTTTCTTGCGGCGAGACTGGCCTACAAGGTCATGGGTTACATGGAGAGGTCGCTTCGCCGGGAAGATCGGTCTTCGCTGTAAGCCTTTGAACACCATACATCATAAATGATCACCGGAGGTGTGTAAGACCATGTTTGTTCCGAAAAGAGTGTTTTTTACAAAAGGTGTGGGCATACACAAGGAGGAGCTCCACTCCTTTGAGCTCGCTCTGCGTGACGCGGGCATAGAGAAGCTTAATCTGGTCCAGGTATCAAGCATCTTTCCCCCAGGATGCAAGGTGATCTCTCGAAGCCAGGGTATGAAGAGGCTCTCTCCGGGACAGGTGACCTTTTGCGTGATGAGCAGGCTTTCGAGCAACGAGCCCCGTCGCCTCATGGCGGCCTCCATCGGTTGCGCCCTGCCGGTCGATAAGAAGCTCTACGGGTATCTGAGCGAACACCACGCCTACGGACAGACCGATACGGTCGCAGGGGATTATGCCGAAGACCTTGCGGCGGCCATGCTCGCCTCCACACTCGGCATAGAGCTCGATGAGAACCTCGGCTGGGACGAGAAAAAGGAGATTTACAGGATAAGCGACAAGATAGTCAAGACGACCAACATCACACAGTCGGCCATAGTCAAGAGCGACGGCAAATACACAACTGTGATCGCGGCGGCGGTTCTTATACCGTAGAGTGCCTCGGCGGAACCATCTGGATACGGTCGGTCCTATGGTAGGCGCCATGTTCAGCGTCTCGGACAGGGCGGCGTGTGAACCGATATCGTTCAGTGCATTATCCCGTGCCAGGGGATGGCCTCACAGCGGAAGAAAAAGATTGTACACCGTGGAATGTTGATATATATTTAAGGTAGCTCTGATTAATCCGTCATTGCAGAGGCTTGTCACGACGCGGAGCGAGGGGGCCGGCCCGGCGAAACAATCTCTAAGTGTTTGATTTCATTAAAAACGAGATTGGAGGAGATAAGAACCCTTCTACCCGGCGAGGTCGCTTCATCCGTTTATCGGATCCGGTGCTTTGCTGCGCTTGCAATGACGAGACGGGCAATAAATCAGGGTTTCCTTAAATGGGGAGGGTGAATTGACCGCTGGACGCTGCCGGGGTGGTGGGACGGTAAGCAGCCCTGCTGCGCCTGCTGCATGCACACGGTACTGTCGCGTATATCCGACCGATCCACGCAAGCACCATAGTATCCCGTGTGATAAACGTTGCATAAGCGTGTCTTTCGGTGAAGGACTCACGGGCTTGCCGTAACGGTCGTGGGTAAGGCCCGTGGCAGCGGAACTTCTTTTCAAACCGGGGGATGATAAAATATAGTATACCTAAAAGACCATAACAGCTTGTTAATGGAGCGGAGACTTGGAACTCGAATCGGTAAAGAGGATATACAGAGGTTACTCGAACGTTTACGATGCGCTCTTTAAGAGGTTCTTTTATCCGAGGATAAAATGCGCCATAAGCTCGATGGATATAAAGCCGGGCGAAAGGGTGCTTGATGTGGGGGTCGGTACAGGGCTTTCCCTTCCGCTGTATCCCAGAAACTGTGAGGTGGTGGGCATCGATCTTTCGAGAGAGATGCTCATGAAGGCGAAGAAAAAGGTCATCGTCAACAGGCTCGACCACATCCGGCTCTTCGAGATGGATGCGATGAACCTTGCCTTTGCGGACAACAGCTTCGACAAGGTGTTTATATCGCACGTTGTGAGCGTTGTGCCCAACCCCTACAGGGTCATGGACGAGGTGAAGAGGGTGTGTAAGAGGGAGGGGGACATAGTCATCGTAAACCACTTCCAGAGCAAGAACAAGATGGTGGCCGGCTTTGAGAAGGTCATAACACCGGTGAGCGAGAAGATAGGCTGGCGCTCCGATCTTTCCATGGATGAATTCATAGCAAGGGCCAAGCTGAAGGTCAAGAGAAAGTTCAAGCTCAAGAAACTGGACTTTTGGTACCTTATATTTACCGTAAACGAAAAGTAAACCACCCCTTAATTGACAGTACAGAGGCCCTGTTCAAGGTCTTATCCTCCTTGATCCATAAAGATGAAAAAGAAGCACCGGATTGCGTACCAGAGGACATATCCCGACTGCCTGCCGGATCCTTCCCATGACAGAAGACGACCTGGACGATGTGTTGAGGATTGAAAACCTCTCATTCCCCCAGCCGTGGACGAGGGGGATGTTCGAGAGCGAACTCCACAACCCCGTCTCGAGCGCATTCGTTGAAAGGGTTGCATACAAGGGAGAGGAGGTGCTCGCGGGCTATATCGTATTCTGGATGGTAGTGGGAGAGGCGCATATAATGAACATCGCAGTGGCCCCTGAGCTGCGCGGGATGGGGCTTGCAAAGAGGCTCTTGTCGTTCGCTCTGAACTACATGGAGCAGAGCGGTATCTCCTCCGTATTCCTGGAGGTACGCAGGTCCAATACCGCTGCGAGAAGACTATACGAGAAGTTCGGCTTTGAAGAGGCGTTCGTAAGGGAGAGGTACTACGGCGACGAGGATGCGATAGTCATGAGGCTTGAGCTCAAACAAGGGAGCTGCCGGGGTATTTAACAGATGTCGAACGCAACGGTCATATACAACGAACACGTGGGTGGTCCGTTCTTCCGAATGGCGCTGCGCTGGAAGGGCAGGGGGTTCAGGCCGGGTCAGTTCGTGATGGTCAGGGTCTCTGGCGCTCTGGATCCGCTCCTCAGAAGACCGTTCGGCATATACGACGTATTGGGGGGAAGGAAAGGCATCGAGATACTCTACAAGGTGGTCGGCAGGGGAACCGGGATGCTTTCCGAGCTTGATCCGGGTGACAGGGTTGATGTGCTCGGTCCGCTCGGTAACGGTTTCCCAATGGTGCGTGATCCGGGAAGTCTCGTGATGGTCGCCGGGGGTATAGGGGTTGCGCCCTTTTTCTGGCTTGCCAAGGGGATGGCAGGGAAGGGTCGCAGGCCGGTCCTGCTCTACGGCGCGAGAACAAAGGAGGAGGTGCGGCTGGTAAGGCCGTTCAGGGCGGTAGGGGTGCGCGTTAGGGTTACGACAGAGGACGGCAGCGTGGGCTCAAGGGGGCTTGTTACGGATCTACTGGATAGAGAGCTGGTCGAAGGCAGGACGGTTTACGCCTGCGGCCCGCTCGGGATGCTCATGGCCGTGTCAGAGGCCGCCCGCAGAAGGGGGGTTAAGTGCCTTGTTTCGCTCGAGAGGGCAATGGCCTGCGGCATAGGGGTCTGCCTCGGCTGTGCCGTTAAGACAAGGCCGCATCCCCAGGAGCAAAAGCATTACTCCATGGTATGCTCGGACGGCCCGGTATTCGCGAGCGAGGAGATAGACTGGGATTCTTTTTGATCGTATCGTAGCCTGAGAGGGGTATGCAATGGGCAGGACTTCTTTTTCCATGACCGCTTCGGGCAAGGTCGCCCTGGGCGTCGACATAGGCGGGTTGAAGCTTAAAAACCCCGTCATGACGGCCTCGGGCACCTTCGGCTACGGGATCGAGTTTTCGCCCTACATGGACCTGAACAGACTCGGCGCCGTGGTCGTCAAGGGGCTTTCCTTGAGGCCCAGGGACGGTAACCCCGCACCGAGGACCATCGAGACACCCTGCGGCATGTTGAACGCGATAGGGCTGCAGAACGTGGGCGTCGAGGCGTTCATCGATGAGAAGCTGCCGCTTCTGAGGAGGTTCAGTACACGAGTTGTCGCCAATATCTTCGGAGAGACCGTGCGGGAGTATTCGGAGGTTGCAAGGAGGCTAGATGGGGCAAGGGGTGTCGATGCTGTGGAGATAAATATCTCCTGTCCCAACGTGAAGAAAGGGGGGATGGTCTTCGGGACGGACCCGGTGGAGGCGTCGAAGGTCGTAAGGGCCGTAAGAAAGGCCACCGGCCTGCATGTGATGACCAAGCTTTCGCCCAACGTGACGGATATAAAGGTGATGGTCAAGGCCGTCCAGGATGCAGGGACAGACTCCATATCCCTCGTGAACACGATCACCGGCATGGCCGTTGACGTAGAGGCGAGACGTGCTGTTCTGGCTACTACCGTCGGTGGGCTTTCAGGGCCCGCCATAAGGCCTGTGGCCTTGAGAATGGTCTGGGAGGCCGCGCAGGTTGCAAGGGTGCCCATTGTGGGAGTGGGAGGGATCGTCACGGCTAGGGATGCGCTTGAGTTCATCATCGCCGGGGCCACCGCCGTTCAGGTCGGCACGGCCAACTTCCTTGAGCCCGACTCGGCGGTAAAGGTAATCGACGGGATCGAGGATTACATGAAAAGACACGGGATCAGGGATGTCAACGAGATAGTCGGATCTTTGAAGACCCCCGGGCCCCGCGCTAATCCGACAGGTTCAGCACGCTGATCCTGCTCGCCACCTGCTCCGCTATCTTCATGAATGCAGCGGTCTGCGCCGAATCCGGTGCGGCCACGACTACGGGGGTTCCGGCGTCTCCCGCCTTTCTTATCTCGGGATCTATGGGGATTGCGCCGAGGAAGGGGACATCGTACCTCCGGCTCGTCTTTTCTCCGCCGCCGTGGCTGAAGATTTCCGTTTCATGCCCGCAGTGAGGGCAGACGAATGAACTCATGTTTTCGACTATGCCGAGTATGGGGACCTTCACCTCGCCGAACATCTTTATGGCACGCCTTGCATCTATGAGCGCCACGTCCTGCGGGGTGGTGACCACAACGGCCCCTGTAAGGGGTATGGTCTGCACCAGCGTGAGCTGGGCATCCCCTGTGCCAGGCGGCAGGTCTATCACGAGGTAGTCGAGCTGACCCCACTCAACCCCTTTCAGAAACTGCTGGACCAGCTGCATCACGAGCGGCCCGCGCCATATGAGCGGGGTTTCTTCGTCGAGCATGAACCCCACGCTCATGAGCTTTATACCGTGGCTTTCGTGCGGTATGAGTCTTTTGTCATCAGTGGCCTCAAGCGGCTTGTGGATCCCCATCATGATGGGGATGCTCGGACCGTATATGTCTATGTCCAGTATGCCTACCCTCGAGCCCTTCTTCGAGAGCGCCAGCGCGAGGTTCACCGAGACCGTTGATTTGCCCACCCCGCCCTTGCCGCTGGCAACGGCTATGGTGTTCCTGACCCCCGGGATGGGCTCCTTTTCTGGAAGGCCCTTTGTGCGCGGCACCTCGGCGGTCGTCTCGACCGATACTTCGGTAACCCCTGGTATCCGTGCCACCGCATCCCTTGCCGCGCTCTCGAGTTCCTTTTTCAAGGGACAGGCATGGGTGGTGAGGACGAGCCTGAAGGAGACCTTGCCCTGTTCTATCCTTATGTTCCTTATCATGTTGAGGCTCACGAGATCCTTGTTGAGTTCTGGATCCATGACCCCCTTCAAAGCCTCAAGTACGTCAGCCTGGGTTATCTCTGAAGCCTGTGTCAATTCCCTGAACCTCCATGCCGTCTCGGTCCCGTGGGCTGCAACGCCCCATGGATTAAAGACGGGCCGCTGGTTGTGTCGAGCCGATATCCCTACTCCTCCGCGGCCTTGTTGAGTTCCTCGAGGAGTTCATCGAGCGGGGCCCCGTCCCGAAGGGCCGCCTCTTCAATGGTTGCGGCACCGCCGCAGCATGAGTCTATGTTGAAACGGCTGAAGACCCCTATGGTGTTGGGGTACTCCTTGATGACGTCGTTTACTATCTGATACTTTGTTATCTTGGCCTCTTCCTTCATCTTAACGGATCCTTATTGATTTTCCTGTTCAGCGGCCTCATTGAGCTCTCTTACCACCTCGTCCGCGTCCACCCCGTGCATGGTCGCACCGAACGCTATGTCTTCGGTCTTTGCGCCCGGGCAGGTAAAGCAGCCGTTGCCGAACCACTTCATGAAGACCTTTTCCGTGGCAGGATACTTGTCCAGCACCTCGCCGATGCTCATATCCTTTGTTATCTTCTGTTCGGACATATGTTCCTCCTTGCTTTGCTTACTTCTGCGGTTTCCTGAGCGCCGGAGCCGGCTTTATGGTCATGAACATGTTCAGTACGAAGAAGACTATCGAGAGCCCTTCGACGAGCGAGAAGATATGCAGTACGCCGATTCCGCCGCCGAACCCCGCCACCAGCCAGCCTATGGCCATTCCGACCAGCCCTATGTTGGACGTCCACAGGTGGACCGTGGCGAGCCTGTCGCTCCACAGCGGGGTGCCGCTGAAGCGCGGCAGTATGTGATAACCCACACCGTATATCATCATGCTCATCCAGCCGAGAAGGTTGAAGTGAGTGTGTATGGGCTTGTAGGGATACACCGGTCCGCTTGCGGTCATGTATATGCCGATGAGCATGGCCAACACGAAGTAGACCATGGCGCATTTGAGAAACGCTACCGTTATCTTGCTCATTGCGCTCCTGCACTCCTTAAGATAAAATCAGGTTATGGGTCGCCTACTGTGCTCGGCATGCGCCCGTGAGAAGGCTCTGGCACGACTCACTCTTCGGGCAAGGGCTGGCACACGTCCACAGGACAGACCTCCGCGCATGCACCGCACTCGGTGCAGAGTCTGGGATCTATCCGGTAAGGGCTGCCTTCGGTTATGGCGCCCTCCGGGCATTCCGGAAGACAGGTTCCGCATTCTATGCAATCATCCAGTATATGGAATGACATATTCTTAAACTGCTCTGTTTCGTATGGATCGGATCCACGGCAGGCATGTGCCAGGGGATCACAGTCCGAACCGAAGCGGTTGCTTTAAACCGAGAGCACCTCTTTTACTTCAGGCACCTTCTCCTTGATCGCCCTCTCAACGCCCATGACGAGCGTTATCTGGGCGCTTGGGCATCCCGAGCATGCGCCCTGAAGCTGAACCTTCACGACCCCGTTCTCTTCGTCTACGTCCACGAGGGCCACGTCTCCGCCGTCAGCCTGGAGAGCGGGCCTGATACCGTCAAGAGCCTCTTCGACCTTTTCTCTTAGCATCTTTTTCGTACCTCCTGGTAAAGTTTGAAATTAATCCATACATTATAGC
>WGEY01000092.1 GCA_015492495.1 Deltaproteobacteria bacterium
AGTCGAGCTCCACCTTGAGCTGGCCGATCTGACGGTAAAGCTCGTCACACTCGGCCCGGGTCTCCTTCTCCTCCCTCTTGCGCCTGTCAGAGAAAAGCGACGGAAGCTCCTTTAAAAGACGTTTTTTCCACTGCCCTATCTGGTTTGGATGAACCCCGTACTCGCTTGCAAGCTGGGCCATCGTCTTCTCCCCTTTGACAGCCTCGAGCGCAACCTTCGCCTTGAACGCCGCATCGTGGTTCTTCTTCATCTCACCCGCCTCCTTTACAGATTTTAGCAGGCTATCATACACCAAATACCCTTGTCTAAATTTTGGGGAGTATTATAGGAGACGGCGGTTCACTTTGAGAAGGTGGTGGCTGGGTTCAGCCATTACCCTGGCACTACCCCCGGGAACAAGAGCCGCGAGGGATCGTAAATCTGATCGTTGATGGCATTCTTCCCATGACAAGCTCCCGAGGCTTCTGGAATCAAGGGAGAAACTTGAAGAGCTCATGATCCTGATCCGACTCTGCAAGGAGGTCGGGTCCTTCAAGGGTTCAAAGCGTTTAAGTTTACCATCGAAGAGGTGGTGTCAACGGGCAGACAGAACGAGGGGTGGCATAAGGTCGGGGCAGAATCACCTGAAGGCCAGGGAGGGAGACCTTCTTCTTTCAGGTGAGCGCGCCGAGCGCGATGGATCATTGTGCATCTGCCCCGCCTGACACTGGAACGGGCATGGTCATACAGGGTATGATACCAGTTAAGAGATTGCCATCCGGTGGGGCAGGATGAAAATTCTGCCATAAGAGGGAGAATTTTGATTCGACTCTTTCGGCCCGCCAAAGGCGGGGCGGGAATTTTTATCCCAATTTTCGGAAGTTATTGTCTGGTCGGGGCGAGAGGATTCGAACCTCCGACTCCCTGCTCCCAAAGCAGGTGCGCTACCAGACTGCGCCACGCCCCGAAAAGGTGTTGCGAACGTGCATCATGCACCCGTCTCCGTCCCGGCAAAGACGGGCGTTCCCCCGGCAAGCCGTGGAAAACTTCAATACTTCCTGATATCACAAGGGGCGCTATTTTGCAAGTTGTTTGAGCCGTTCGGCGAGCCGTTTCTTCAGTTTGTTGAGGGCCTTGGCCCTGTGGCTTATGCGGTTTTTCTCTTCGGGAGACAGCTCCGCAAGTGTTTTCCCTGTCTCGGGCATGACGAAGATCGGGTCATAGCCGAAGCCGCGGCTTCCACGGGGCTCGGTGCCTATGACACCTTCGAGCGTACCTTCGAATGTCTCCTCATCCCTTCCGGACGGGGCTACCAGGGCTATCACGCACCTGAAACGGGCCGTCCTGCGTTCGGGGGGGATACCCTTCATCTTTTCGAGCAGCTTCGTGCAGTTCTCCTCATCGGTTGCATCCGGCCCGGCGTATCTGGCCGAACGTACGCCCGGCATCCCGCCAAGCGCGTCGACCTCGAGCCCGGAGTCGTCGGCTATGGCCGTAACCCCGGTGTTCAGGGCGGTATAACGCGCCTTGGTGAGTGCGTTGTACTCGAAGCCCAGGTAGCTCTCGGGCGGGAGCTTGAGGGAAGGGAAGTTCTTGTTGAGCGTGAGTATCTCGAGGTCAAGGTCCTCGAGCAGCGCCTTGATCTCCTCTACCTTGCCCTCGTTTTTGGTTGCAATGAGTATCTTCATGGTTTTATCCGTCCGTACGGGAATCTTCAGCCCCCGACGCCTCCTTGCAGGACCGCCTGCTGTATCTCCGTAAGCTCCCTTATGCCCTTTGATGCAAGGTCGAGGAGCCTGTCGAGATCATCCTTTGTAAAGGGGGCGCCCTCGGCGGTGCCCTGTATCTCTACGATGCTCCCCCCGGCGGTCATGACCACGTTCATGTCCACGTCGGCCATGGAGTCCTCTTCGTAGGTGAGGTCCAGCAGAAGCTCGCCGTCCACGATCCCCACGCTTGTTGCGGCAACGGATTCAAGTATCGGGTCGCTCTCCACGGCGCCGGTATCGAGTAGTGAGTTCATTGTCTCCTTGAGGGCCACGTAAGCCCCTGTTACGGAGGCCGTCCGAGTTCCTCCGTCGGCCTGGATGACGTCGCAGTCTATGGTTATGGTCCTCTCGCCGAGCCTTGACAGGTCGACCACGGCGCGCAGGCTCCTGCCGATGAGGCGCTGTATCTCGTGGGTCCTTCCCCCTATCCTTCCGAGCCTGGACTCGCGTGGTATCCTTTGCTGCGCGGAGCGGGGCAGCATGGCGTACTCCGCCGTTATCCAGCCCTGTCCCGTTCCCTGAAGGAAGCCCGGCACACCGTCATCCACGGTGGTGCTGCAGATCACCCTGGTGTTGCCTACCTCTATCATCACCGAGCCGTCCGCGAACTTGAGGTAGTTCTTCTTGATGACCACCTGCCTCAACTCGTCGGCCCTTCTTCCGTCCGTTCTTATCATCAGCGCCTCCCGTACCCGCTGCCTATGTTCACGTAGCCCATCCTCCTGTAAAGGTCTTCGCCGAATGCCACTATGCCCTCGGTGATGGCCTTAGCTATCCTCTTCTGCATCAGCGGGTCGGCGAGCTTCCTCTCCTCCTGCGGGTTCGACACGAAGCCGACCTCCACAAGCACAGCCGGCATCGTGGCCCCCACCAGAACGATGAACGGGGCCTGCTTGACACCCCTGTTCTCTCCCCCGGTTGCCTCTACAAGCGAGTTGTGCACGAGCTCGGCAAGCCTCGAGCTCTCATGGTGCGATTCCGTCTGCACAAGGTCCCACAGTATGGACTCAAGGTCGGACCTGACTGTACCGCCGTCCTTTGTATCCAGCTTCACGACGTTGTTTTCAAGGGCCGCAAGCTTCCTGGCTTCGTTGTCGGACGCCTCGAAGCTCAGAAAGAAGGTCTCAACGCCGCTCGCCGCCTTCTTGTACGCGGCGTTTGCGTGTATGCTTATGAAGATATCGGCCCTGGCCCTGTTCGCTATCTCCGTTCTCTCTTCGAGCGTTATGTAGCGGTCGTCCTCCCTGGTGAGAATCGCCCGGACGTCGAACCTCACCTCTAGCGCGTTCCTGAGCGCCTTTGCCACGCTCAGGGTTATATCCTTCTCCTTCAGGCCCGACGGCCCCGTGGCCCCGTGGTCCTCACCGCCGTGCCCGGGATCTATGACCACCACCTTGACCGGGCTCGTGATCTCGTAACCGGTGGTCGCCACGACGAAGCCAGAGGCCGGCACGGTGAAGGCCGCCACGCAGACCGCGGCCAATAGGAAAACAACGGTGTTTCTGATACCCATGGCAGTATATTCTAAATTCATATGGTTGAGATGTCAATCTATCGAGGACAACAGGGTCCTTGACGTGTCGGTCGTCTGCGGCATACCCTTTTGACATCACCTTTCAATTGTGCAATATTAGCCAGTACAGCGTCATCGAAGGCTTCACGCGGCAAGCCAGGGCTGTCCCTGGACGGAGGTCGGGCGCTTGCCGTGCATTTTCAATCCTTGAGGTGGTGTATGATGGTTCTATGGCTTGAGTTCGTATTCTGCTCGGCGCTTATTGTCATATGCGGCTCCAGGCTGTCGAAGTACGGTGATGTCATCGCCGAAAAGACCGGCATAGGGAGGGCGTGGATAGGTCTCATACTGATGGCGAGCATCACATCCCTTCCGGAGCTTATTACTGGTGTGAGCTCGGTCGCTGTCGTAGGGGTCCCGAACATAGCCGTGGGCGATATCATGGGCTCCTGTGTCTATAATCTGGCCATACTGGCCCTGATGGACGTTGTAAACAAGGACAGACCCATCTTCCAGCGCGCGTACAAGGGACACTTCCTCTCGTCGGGCTTCTCCCTGATGCTCATAAGCATTGTGCTTGCATCCATGATGCTCGGCGAGAGTATGCCTTCCATAGGACACGTCGGGCTCTATACCCCTGCCATAATAATTACATACGTCGTGGCCGTAAGGGCTGTGTACTTCTACGAGAAGGCCTTCTTCAGCGAGTACGTGGAGACGGCTGCCATGGCGCCATCCTACGAAGATATCTCTTTCAGGAGCGCCGTAGTTCATTACCTGATAAATGCGGCTATAATAGTAATGGCGGCGACATGGCTTCCGTCCATAGCCGACGGGCTCGGGGAGCTGACCGGGCTCGGGAATACCTTCATGGGCAGCGTGATGGTCGCAATGACAACGTCGCTGCCAGAGGTGGTCGTATCCATCGCCGCGGTAAGGTTGGGTGCCCAGGATATGGCTATCGCGAACATGCTGGGCAGTAACATGTTCAATATACTCATACTTGGAATAGACGATATATTGTACACCAGGGGCCCCATCTTCTCCCACATCGGGCCGTCGCACGCGGTCACCGGCCTTATAGCGATAATGATGACCGCGGTCGTTGTGATAGGGCTCACCTATCCGAAAAAGAAGAAGACCTTCGTGAGGATAGGGTGGGATACCCTGTGGCTGTCCCTGCTGTGGGTCCTCAACATAGTCATACTCTACTCTACAAGGGGTGTGCAGTGAAGCCGGTCGTATTCTCCGACCTCGACGGTACGCTTCTCCATCCCGTGACATACAGCTTCCGGGAGGCGCTGGAGGCGCTCGGGCTCTTGAAGGAACATGCAATCCCGCTCGTGCTCTCTTCAAGCAAGACCAAGGCGGAGATAGAGTATTACAGGGAGATGCTTTCCAACACGGACCCGTTCGTATCCGAGAACGGCGGCGGCATATTCATACCAGAGGGCTATTTCCCGTTTCCTATCGAAGGCGCAAGAAGCGGGCCGTACAGGGTGATAACGCTGGGAAGGCCGTACGGCGAGGTGAGGAAGGCATTGGCCGAGATACGCTCCGACTTGAAGGTCGATATAAGGGGCTTCGGTGACATGACCGTTGAGGAGGTGGCAGGGCTTACCGGCCTGAACCTCGACGAGGCCCGCCGCAGCCTCGAGCGCGACTATGACGAACCTTTTGTCTTCAACGGAGAGGGAGTTAAGCTTGAGAGGGTTCTTGACGAAATAAAACGTAGGGGCTTTAACTGGACACGGGGGAGGTTCTTGCACATCCTCGGGAGCCACGACAAGGGACGGGCCGTACGGATACTTAAAGGTATGTACGCGAGGCATTACGGCGCGATAACAACGGTAGGGCTCGGCGACAGCCTGAACGACCTCCCTCTCCTCAAGGAGGTGGACGTACCGGTACTCGTGGCAAAGAGAGACGGCAGCTACGAACCCCTGGACCTGCCCGGCCTTGTCAGGGCCGAAGGGGTTGGGCCCGAGGGATGGAACAGGGCCGTGGTGGAGATAGTAGGCGGCTTCCTCGACCGGGGCGAGCCGTGACGACGCACGGTCCGCCTCCGGGAAGCTGCGATCAAGGAAGGGTTGGACCATGTACAGATCAACAGGATCGGAGGCCGAGATCGAGGAGTTCCTGGGATCCCTTGAAACCGTAGAGACGGCGGACATCGTTGTGGGGATCGCGAGCTACAACAACGCCTCGACCATAAACCACGTCATAAGGGCCGTGGACGCCGGGCTTGCAAAGTACTTTCCGACCAACCGGTGCGTCATCATGAACTCCGACGGTGGTTCGACCGACGGCACCCCCGATGTGGTCAAACGTGCGACATTCGACCGCAAGACGATCTTTCTTTCCACGCCTGGCCTTTCTCCCAGCCGCATAACGGCCCCCTACCACGGGATACCTGGCAAGGGCAGTGCCTTCAAGCTCATATTCGAATCAGTCAGGGCCCTCGGGGCAAAGGCCTGCTGCGTTGTGGACGCCGACCTCAGAAGCATTACCCCCGAATGGATCGAGCTCCTGCTCGTGCCGGTCCTGAAGGAAGGGTATGACTTCGTAGCCCCCCTATACTCCAGGCACAAGTACGACGGCAGCATCACGAACTCGATAATATACCCCATGACAAGGGCGCTTTACGGAAAGAACATACGTCAGCCCATAGGCGGCGAGTTCGGGCTCTCGGGGAAGCTCGTGAGCCATTATCTCGGAAGCAAAGGCGTCTGGGATACGGATGTGGCCAGGTTCGGCATAGACATATGGATGACGACAGAGGCCCTCGTAGGCGGGTTCAAACTCTGCCAGTCCTACCTCGGTGCCAAGATACATGATCCAAAGGATCCTGGTGCGCAGCTCGGAGAGATGTTCGTGCAGGTTATAGGCTCTCTTTTCTCCCTGACGGAGAAGTACCATGAACAGTGGAAAGGGATCGGCGGTGAAGTCGAGGAGGTGCCCACCTTCGGCTTCAAGTACTATACCGGGCTCGAGCCTGTGAAGGTCGATGTGGAAAGGATGATCGAGAGCTTCAGGGCCGGCGTGGAGTGCTTCAGGGACGAGTGGGGCCGTTTTCTTGTAAAGGACGTACTGAGCGAGATCGAGGCCGTGGCGAGAAAGGATACGCGGAACTTCTATCTCTCCAATGATGTGTGGGTAAGGATCGTCTACGAGTTCCTGCTGGCCTTCCACCACGGAAAGCTCGAGCGCGAAGAGCTCTTCAGGTCCATGTTACCTCTTTACCTCGGCAGAACGGCATCTTTTTTCCTCGACGTCAGTGACCTTTCCAACGACGAGGCCGAATCCGTCATAGAAGAGGGTTGCCGTGAGTTCGAAAGGCAGAAGCGCTATCTCGTCGAACTCTGGTAAAGGGACGGAGACGGTGCCTGCGAAAAAAGGCGCCTCCGGCCGCCGGTCTTACCTGCGCTCTTCGGTCGTGTACCCGGCGCCGCCGGAGTTTTTGTCCGGATCGTGTGTAATCGTTCCAAAATCCTTGACAGTTAACTTGCCCTTTTGATACCTTAACCATACGTTCCGTCAGGGGCAAGGAATCAATGGAATGTATTGAAAAGACGTTGCAAAATGCGCTGCCACCCGGCACCCCGGGGGGCTGAAAGCGGCCGTCGTGTTCCCTTGATGCCGATCAACCTCTGATTCATCCGAGCAAACATTCAAACTCCCTGCAGCGGGTTTGTGCAATCACACCCATGCAGGGAATTATGCGAGTGCATTTCGCCTCCCGCCCCGCAGCTTGCTGGAGGGTCGGTGCTCGCAATGCATGTTCAAAGGTCGAAGCCGTCCGGGCGCTGCGTGAAGTCCTCGGCAAGCAAGGGCCCTTTTTATGAGGCTACGCCTCGCCCACGGTGCATTCCCACCGCGACCCGGAGCAAAGGGCTCCGGCATCCGGTGAGGGCTCCCTGCCCGGATACCGGCCGCGTGATATCGAAGGTTTAAAAAATTTACGAAAGGAAGGAATAGCCATGAAGAAGAATCTGATCGTTTTTGTGCTCGCTCTCTTTGCAGGGGCAGTTATCTTCACCGGATGCGCTAAGAAGGTGGTCAAGACCGAGGTCGGGGAAGGGGTTGAGATCGCCGGACCGGAAGGGGCCCAGGCCGGTGGAGAGGAGGCCGGTGAGGCGTACGGAGAAGGAAGGGCCTATGACAGGGCCGGAACAGGGACGGCGGGCACAGAAGGCGCGGAAGCCACGGAAGCCGCGGTCGAGATAGAAGACATCTTCTTTGACTTCGACCGGTATAACATAAGGCCTGATGCAAGGGCCGTGCTCGAGAAGAATGCAAAGATACTCTTGAGGGATAAAAGCGCCAAGGTTCTCATCGAAGGCCATTGCGACGAGCGCGGAACGAACGAGTACAACATAGCCCTCGGCGAAAGGAGGGCAAGGGCTGCCAAGAGATATCTTGTCAACCTTGGGGTAGATCCCGGCCGTATATCGATAGTGAGTTACGGGGAGGAGAGGCCCTTCTGTACCGAACACAATGAACAGTGCTGGCAGAAGAACAGGCGGGCGCACTTTGTAATAAGTTATTGACGCCTGTGCGATAGGGCCGTTTCGTTCGCAGCTGCTCGTGCCGTGTCTGTGCGTATCTTACGGTATCGGCGGACGTGTTCGTTCTCATAATCTCCCTTTACACTGAAGGACATTGAACAGATGGCCGAGTCCCTCTGGAGAGAATTGCTGGACAAGGAAGACCTGCTGATCTTCGGCGCCGTCCTTGTTGCATCAGCTGTCGTGCTCTTTGTCGCAAGGAGGGTGGCCATCGGCCTTCTCGAACGCTGGGCCGGCAGGACCGCCTCGCGTATCGACGACATGCTGCTGCATTCGGTCAGGCACCCATCGTACCTGTGGGTCTTGGCCCTGTCCCTCTACATAGCCCTCGGGACATCGAGTTTTTCCGCCAGGTACGTTGACTACGGGCTTAAGGCCCTTTACGTCATAATAGTCCTTTCGATCACCTTTTCTCTCGCCAACCTCACCTCCAGGCTCGTCAGGCGTTACATCGAAAAGACCGATGTAGGCGTTACGGCGACCGGGCTCTCCCAGTCCGTGATAAAGGGGTTCATCCTTGCGATAGGGCTCCTCATAATACTCAACGGCCTGGGTGTGTCCATAACACCTCTTTTGACGGCCCTTGGTGTGGGAGGACTTGCCGTGGCATTGGCCCTGCAGGATACGCTGTCGAACTTCTTCGCTGGACTCCACATACTTCTGGAGCGGCCGATCAAGGTGGGCGACTACATCAAGCTGGACTCCGGCGAAGAGGGATACGTGATGGACGTGGGGTGGAGAACCACGAGGATCAGGAAGCTGCAGAACAACATAGTCGTGATCCCCAACAGCAAGCTGGCGCAGAGCGTCATAACCAACTTCTGTCTGCCCGAAAAGAGGATGTCGCTCTTGATCCCCATAGGCGTCAGCTACGAATCTGATCCGGACGATGTGGAGAGGATACTGGTGGAGGAGGCGAAGGCCGCGGCCGGAGAGGTGCCGGGTCTGCTGGCCGATCCTCCCCCTTTCGTGAGGTTCATACCAGGTTTCGGGGATTTTTCCCTCGACTTCACCCTCATCTGCCAGGTCTCGGAGTTCGTGGACCAGTACCTCGTACAGCATGAGCTCAGAAAGAGGATATTCCGGCGCTTCAAGGACGAGGGAATCGAGATACCGTTCCCCATAAGGACTGTGCATCTCAAAAAGACCTGATATAATTGTTATGTCGATGCATGCGTCGAAGATGCATAGTAAGCACACTCCCCGCAGTGTGGGCTCCAGGGGGTGGCGAGTATAATACAAACTTCCCTGCAGCCCGCTGCAGGAGCTTCAACTTGATGACAGGGTACGGACATGGCGGAACCGTTTAGATTCTACGAGTGCGTTTCTATTGTAAGGATGACCGGCAGGTGGGCGGGGGATATCGTGGACTTCCTCGAGATACTCCGGCAGATAAGCCGGCAGAGCATCTTTCACCACATGCACCAGTACTTTCTTAAACCGCATGTGCGCCCGCCCGAGTATCCGAACGACTTCGCCGTCTGGGCCGCCGACGCCCTCGAGGAGAAGATCCTGGCCGAGAGGCTTGCCAACCTGAACCCGTTCGAATTCACGAATATCGAGGAGATAAGGACGGAGCTGGTGCGCATCATCACCGATTATCTCAAGGAGTACCCCCCTCCGAGGCCTGTCATAGAGGGCAAGGAGTTCTTCTTCAACGAGGGCATAACGCTCGTTATACCGACGGGGCTTGAGGCGAGCAACCTCAAGGAGTTCCGCTGCGCGTTGAAGGAGGTGGATGCATCGAGCATTTACTTTCACTTCTACGAGGCCAGGCTGAGGCTCGGCAAAGAGCAGGACGACTTCAGCCGTTTCTTCTCCGATTGCCTCAGCGCGGAGTGTCCCGGGCTTGCAGACAAGATAAGATCCCTTGATCCTTACATGTACACCGCCGAGGTGTTGAAGAGCAAGATAGAGGCGCTGGTCGCCGGGGAGTGCAGATGATACTGGACGACTACAGAGGCATAGCGGACCAGGGGGAGCTGAGGGCCATAGAGCATCTGGCAGGGGCTCTCAGGGGCAGGAGGTTCATCCACGTGAACTCCACGGCCACCGGCGGCGGGGTGGCCGAGCTTCTGCAGAGGATGATCCCTCTCATGAAGAGCCTGGGGATCGATGCCAAGTGGAAGGTCATGAAGGGGACGAAGCAGTTCTTCGAGGTAACGAAGAGGATACACAACAGCCTCCAGGGCCGGGAAGGTCCTCCCACGAAGAAGATGTGGGACATCTACGAGAGCGTGAACCGCAGGAACGCCGAGCGCCTGGACCTTGATGCGGACTGTGTCTTCATCCACGACCCGCAGCCTGCGCTGCTTGTGGAAAAGAAGAAGAGGGGTATATGGGTGTGGAGGTGCCACATAGATATATCGAGGCCGAACAGGGTGACATGGTACCTTTTGAAGGATCTTGTCCAGCAGTATGACGCCGCCATATTTTCTGTCGCAAGGTTCGCCCAGTCTCTGCCGCTTGCGCAGTTCATGATACCTCCTTCCATCGATCCGCTGAGTGAGAAGAACGTCGACCTTACCGAGGAGGAGGTGAATGCCGTATTCGAGAGGTTCGACATACCCATGGACAAGCCCGTGCTCCTTCAGGTCTCGCGTTTCGATCCCTTCAAGGATCCGTTGGGCGTCATCGATGCCTTCAAGCTGGTCAGGAAGTACCATCCCTGCAGGCTCGTTCTGGCCGGAGGTACGGCCACGGACGATCCCGAGGGCGCCAGGGTCCTCGACGAGGTGCGCGAAAAGGCCGAGGGCGATCCGGACATTCACATCCTGCTCCTTCCACCCTTCAGCGACAGGGAGATAAACGCACTGCAGAGGGGTGCCACCATCGTCCTTCAGAAGTCGACCAGGGAGGGCTTCGGCCTGGTCGTAGCCGAGGCGCTTTGGAAGAAGAAGCCTGTCATAGCCGGTGACGTGGGGGGCATACCGCTTCAGGTGATCGACGGTGTCACGGGTTATCTGGTCCACTCCGTGGAGGGCACGGCCTTCAGGGTCCGCCAGCTCCTGCAGAACCCCCACAAGGCACGCATCCTCGGCGAGGCCGGCAGGGAACACATAAGGAGAAACTTCCTCATAACCGGACATATCAGGAACTACCTCGCGCTCTGGCGCGCAATGGAAGACAAGGACTCGGACCTCATCTACGTCTGAGATCAGGTGACTTCGCCCGTCCCCTTGTCCCGGTGTCCACGGCTCAACCGCCGCGTGTACGCAGCCCTGCCCGGTGAAACCATCTGTTTGGAATACACCCGGTGACCCTATGCTCGAAGCTACGAAAAGCTGCATCAAGACGGCCTTTCTGTCTACTCTTCCCTGTCTCCTCCTCTTCATTTTTCTTTTCTCTTTCATCACCCCATGCGCTTCCCAGGACCGGCCCGCCCGTGAGACGACCATCGTCTTCAAGCACGGCAAGATCGCCGGGGACCAGAGGGCCTTCAGGGCAATAATCGAGGAGTTCGAGAGAAGGAACCCGGGCATAAGGGTAAGGGACGAGGTGCTTCCATCGTCAACGGATGAACAGCACCAGTTCTACGTCATAAACCTCGAGGGCCGAAGCAGTGACTTCGACGTCATCTCCATGGATGTCATATGGGTCCAGGAGTTTGCACGCGCGGGATGGCTGAGAAGGCTCGACCATGTCTTTCCTCCCCGGGAAAGGGAGCTCTTTTTCAGGGGACCCGTGGATGCCGTTACCTTTGAGGGTGGAGTGTATGCGGTCCCCTGGTACATAGACGCAGGGCTTCTCTACTACAGGAAGGACCTGCTGGAGAGGTACGGTTTTTCCCCACCGGACACATGGGCTGAGCTTGTTCGTATTGCAAAGGAGATAACCGCACGCGAAACGGGGCTTTACGGTTTTGTCTGGCAGGGCAAGCAGTACGAGGGCCTTGTGTGCAACGCCATGGAGTACATGTGGAGCAACGGCGGCGGCCTCATGGCCGACGGGCGGCTCGATGCGCTGAGGGAAGAAAACGTCCGGGCGCTCGCGTTCATGCATGACCTCATACACGAATACAGGGTCAGCCCCGAACTCGTAACCACGGCGACCGAGGAGACCACGCGCCATATCTTCGGCAACGGCAGGGCGCTCTTCATGAGGAACTGGCCGTATGCCTGGAACATATTCGAGCGGGAGGGCTCCGCCGTAAAGGGCAAGGTGGGTGTTAAAACACTGCCGTCGTTCGGCGGCGGACCCGGCGCCTCGACCCTGGGCGGCTGGCAGCTGGGTGTGAGCAGGTACTCGAAGCATCCGGCCGAGGCCGAGAGGTTCGTGAGGTTTCTTACCTCTTACAGTGTGCAGAAGGAGCTTGCGCTGACCGTCGGATACAAGCCCACGAGAAAGGCGCTTTACCTGGACCCGGAGCTCCGCAAGGCCCAGCCGTTCATCGCCGGTCTTCGAAGGGTCTTCGAGACCGCAAGACCACGGCCGCTTACGCCATTCTACATGATGATGACACAGGTGCTCCAGCCCGAGCTGAGCAGCGTCATATCAGGCCTCAAGACCCCTGAAGAGGCGCTCCGTTCGATACAGCGCCACGCCGGACGGATCCTGGAGGCCGGGGAGCCGGGGCGCGGAAGATGAACCATCGGGGTGCACGAAGCGGCTATCTTTTCGTGCTGCCGGCGGCGGCCGTCCTCGCGTTCGTGACGATCTATCCGCTGTGCCATGTCTTCTGGCTCAGCCTTCACAGGAGGCTCCTCATATTCGACATACACAGGTTCGTGGCACTTGACAACTACAGGTTTCTCCTGACGGACGACCGTTTCCTGAGAAGCCTCTGGAACACGGTCTACTTCACCGCCACTTCCGTAACGCTCGAGCTTGCCATAGGGCTCGGGCTGGCGCTACTTTTAAACAGGACCTTCAGGTACAGGGGGGCCGTAAGGGCTGCCATACTCATTCCCTGGGCCATACCCACGGTAGTCTCCGCCAGGATGTGGGAGTGGATGTACAACACCGACTTCGGCATCCTGAACCACCTTCTGGGCGTGAAGGTGAACTGGCTTGGAAGCCCCTTCTGGGCGATGAATGCGGCGGTGTTCATGGACGTGTGGAAGACGACCCCGTTTGTCGCGCTGCTCCTTACGGCCGGGCTCCAGGTGATACCGCGCGAGCTCTACCAGGCCGCAAGCATTGACGGCGCAGGCCCCTGGCTCGTCTTTCGCAGGATAACGCTTCCGCTTCTGAGGCCCATGATACTGGTTGTTCTGCTCTTCAGGACTATAGACGCCTTCCGGGTCTTCGACGCCGTCTACGTGCTCACCGGAGGAGGCCCTGCAAACACAACCGAGACCCTCTCGGTGTACGCCTACAAGGTGCTCTTTCAGACACTCCAGTTCGGTTACGGCTCAACCATATCAATTGTGGTCTTTGCGTGCGTGGCGGCGATAAGCGTCTTCTACGTCAGGCTTTTTAGAAGGTCGTAAAAGGGTTTGTGATGGTTACAGGTTCGCAAAAGGGTATAAGGTCGGTTCTTTTCTGGGCCGGACTTGCGGCGGCCGTTGCATACTGCCTCGGCCCGTTCGTCTGGCAGTTCATAACCTCCCTCAAGCCGGCCGCAGAGCTCACCATGCTCCCGCCCGTACTGCCGACCAGGCCCGTCCTGGAGAACTACCAGAGCGTCTTTGCGGCGAGGCCGTTTCTGAGGATCATACTGAACAGCCTTGTTGTGGCCTCGGGCACCACCTTCTTTTCCCTTGCCATAGGCTCTCTTGCGGCGTTCGCCCTTGCGAGGCTCCCCTTGAGGGGAAGGCACATATTCCTGGCCTTTGTCCTATCGGTGTCGATGTTTCCGCCCATAGCCACGGTGAGCCCGCTCTACATCGTGATAAGGTTCCTGGGGTTGAGGGATACGTTGACGGCCCTCGTCATTACGTATACGACCTTCAGCCTGCCGCTGACCATATGGATACTGACGAACTTCTTCAGGGAGGTTCCGCGGGAGATCTACCTTGCGGCGCTCCTTGACGGTTGTACGCCTTTTCAGATATTCTATAAGATATTTCTGCCCCTCGCCGCACCGGGGCTTTCGGCCACGGCGATACTCGTCTTCATATTCTCGTGGAACGAGTTTCTTTTCGCCCTCACCTTCACCTCGACAGCCGCATCGAGGACCATACCCGTGGCCATAGCGCTCTTCCCCGGGGTGCACGAGGTGCCGTGGGGCGAGATCGCCGCAGCCTCGGTTGTTGTGACTGTGCCCGTGGTGGTGCTTGTCTTCGTCTTCCAGAGGAGGATCGTCGAGGGGCTTACCATGGGGGCGATGAAGGGATGAGGGCGGTGGGGGATGAGATGTCAGGGGAGATGCATCTAATACAGGTATTGCATGGTCAATATAGCGCTGAGAGGTGTATGGAAGAGCTTCGGCACGGCGGATGTCATCAGGGGGCTTGACCTTACGA
>WGEY01000093.1 GCA_015492495.1 Deltaproteobacteria bacterium
AAAAAACGGGATTGCCACGGCTGACAAAGCAGCCCGTAAAGACCCGTAACCGCGCACTTCGCTCATTAAAGGCTTCCTGAGATTGTTTCGCTACAGGCCTGCGGCCCTTCGCAATGACAAATGAACCGGTGCTTAGGCCCCCGGGCCGAAGCAATGACAAATCCCCCTACTCCTTCACCTCTCCGCCGACGACTATCTCGGGTATCCTCAGGGTCGGCTGGGCGTCGGCGACCGGCACCCCTTGCCCGTCCTTGCCGCAGGTGCCTATGCCGAAGCCGAGGTCCGTACCCACCATGTCTATGGTCATGAGCACCTGCGGGCCGTTTCCGGTCAGGGTGGCGCCCCTCACCGGCTCGCCGACCTTGCCCTTTTCAATGAGGTAGCCCTCGCTGACCTCGAAGACGAAGTCCCCGTTCACCGTGTTCACCTGCCCGCCGCCCATCTTCTTTACGAAGAGGCCGTTTTCGAGCGATCTTACGATCTCGTCGGGGGAGCTCTTTCCAGGGGCTATCATCGTGTTGGTCATGCGCGGGATCGGGCGGTGGTGATAGGATTCGCGCCTTCCGTTGCCGGTGGAGCTGCACCCGTCCTTCATGGCCGTAAGCCTGTCGTACATGTAGCCCTTTAGGACCCCGTCCTCGACGAGGACGGTCCTCTGCGTGGGCGTGCCCTCGCCGTCAAAGAAGCCGGAGCCGCGTTTATGGGGTATCGTGCCGTCGTCTATCACCGTGACAAGGGAAGAGGCGACCTTCTCGCCGACCTTCCCCGAGTAGACAGAGAGTTTTTCCTGTGCGAGGTCCGCCTCCAGCCCGTGTCCCACCGCCTCGTGTATCATCGTCCCCCCGGCCTCGCTCGAGAGCACAACGGGCATCCTGCCGCCCGGGGCCTTTCGCGCGGAGAGCATCATGACGGCCCTCCTGGCCGCCCTCTCGGCCACCGCCTCGGGAGGATCGGTGTCGAATATCTCGAGCCCCATGAGGCCTCCGACCGGCTCGTAGCCGGTCTGAATGACATCACCCTCCTGAGAGACCACCTGGCAGAGGAAGAGGATGGATGTCTTCTCCTCCTCGGCCCACTGGCCCAGGGAATTTACGACAGCGGTCTTCTTGAGGCTGTCGCCGTAGACGACCTTCACCTGCCTCACCCTCTTGTCAAAGGCCCTCGCCGTTGAATTTCCCGTATTTACGAAACCTATCTTTTCCTCGAGCCCGGCATCAAGGGGCTGCCTCTTTATATCGAAGCCCGGGGCCACATCCTTCCTGACAAGCGATATGTCGCCGATTGCGCGCCCCTCCCTGACCGCCGCGGCCACAACGTCGGCGAGCTCGACAAGTCCCTTCTCGGTAAGGTCATTGGTGTAGGCGTAATAGGTCTTGAGATCCGCTATGACCCTTATGCCGCACCCCCTGTCCCTGCCGCAGATGACCTTCTCGATCCTGTCCTCCTCGCAGGTTATGGAGGTCGAGAGGACATCCTCTATGTATATCTCTCCGAACTCCCCGCCTTTTTTCAAGGCCCTTTTTATGACCGCAAACGGGTCGAATCCTTTCACAAGTTCCATATCTCTGCACCTCCGGCTCAACAGAGTATAGCAACGCCCGGCACGGTTAGTCAAGGAGACGGCGACCAGAAACCGGATGCCCATTGGCATGAGGTGCACGGAACGAGCCGTTGTGCAAAGGGCGCGGACGCGGACGTGTCGGTGGAGGGGCTTGACAGAGGCCCGTGGCGCCGGGTTGCCTTGACCACCGTACAGAGATGAGGCGAGCGCAAAGTCAATGGACAGAACAACCTCGACCGGAAGGAGAAGTTTCAGATCTCGCCCGACTTATAATGAAAGTCTCGGGAAAAACTCTGCAATCTTTGTCTTTAAGCTAATAACACATCAGAGATCGCTTCGTCGGGTTCCCTCGCTCCGCGTCGGGACAAGCCTCTGCGATGACGAATGAATCAGAGGTTCCCTGTTATTGCTTCCGGGCTTCACCCCTCAATGACCAGCAACCGAGCTTCGCTCGTGCTATCGGCTCCCCGCAATGACCGGTAGAGGAGCATTGCGGGTTACCGAAGGGGCGTGCCTGACTGCGAGCGTTTCCGCTCGGGCAGGCACGTGTACAGGCGGCGGTACTTGTTCAACGAAGACCTGTATGTTAACATCCTATACCCGTGAAGTCCGCAGACCCCTGTTGAAGCTTCCGGCGGCAAGCTCTTCAAGCAGATGAAAGATGTCTTTTATATGGGCCTGCAACGCATCTTCAAGATACGCGAGAACGGCACCACACCCGGCAGAGAGGTCGTCGGCGGTGTAACGACCTTCGCCACGCTGAGCTACATAGTCTTCGTCCAGCCCGCGGTCCTCTCGGCAGCCGGCATGGACTTCGGCTCGGTCATGACGGCCACGTGCCTTTCGAGCGCCCTGGCCACCTTCCTCATGGGTGTGCTCGCGAACTATCCCATAGCCCTGGCCCCCGCCATGGGCCACAACTTCTTTTTCGCCCACACCGTGGTCCTCGCCATGGGCGTACCGTGGGAGGCGGCGCTCGGCGCGGTCTTCATATCGGGGGCCGTCTTCATACTGGTCTCGTTCGTGGGCCTCAGGGAAAAGCTCATAAACGGCGTACCGGAGTGCCTGAAACACTCGATCGCCATCGGCATAGGGCTCCTGATAGCGCTGGTGGGGCTTGAGTGGGCAGGCATAGTGGTCCAGCAGCCCGGTACACTCATAGGGCTCGGAGATATAAAGAGCCCGCCGGTGCTCCTCTCCCTTGCGGTGCTCGGGACTACATGCGTCCTCATGTCGCTCGGTGTAAGGGCCGCGATACTTGCGGGGATCGCCGTGGGGGTTGCGATAGGCATACCGACCGGCCTCGTGGAGTACAGGGGGCTGGTGAGCCTGCCGCCTTCCATGGCGCCCACCCTCTTCAAGCTCGACATACCGGGTGCGCTCTCGACCGGACTTTTCACCGTTATATTCGTCTTTTTCTTCCTGGATCTCTTCGACACGGTGGGCACCCTCATAGGCATCGGCGAGGAAGGCGGCTTCATCAGGGACGGAAAGCTTCCGCGGGCAAGGAGGGCCTTTTTGGCCGATGCCGTAGGAACGGTGGCCGGATCCCTTATGGGCACGTCGACCATAACGAGCTACATAGAGAGCGCAACCGGCGTGGCCGCAGGCGCGAGAACGGGCCTCTCGAACATGGTCACGGCCTTCCTCTTTGTGGCCGCGCTTTTCTTCTCACCGCTTGTCGAGACGATAGGGGGCGGGTACAGGGTCGGGGACACGGTCCTCTACCCGGTGATCGCACCGGCGCTCGTGGTGGTCGGAAGCCTCATGTTCAGGGGCGCAAGAAGGATAGGATGGGACGACCCAACCGAGGCCATCCCCGCTTTCCTGACCCTCGTCACCATGCCGGTGACCTTCTCCATCACCGAAGGCATCGCCTTCGGCTTCATATCCTACTCGCTCCTCAAGCTCGTAACCCGGAGGCTCAACGAGGCGCACCCCATTATACACGCCTTCAGCGTCCTCTTCGTCTTAAGGTACATATTCCTCAGGGGATGACAAGGGAGGGTCGCATAGAGTGTCCCGATGGGACACGCGCTCGCAATACTTGCTCACACGGCCAGGTCGACCTGCCGGCTGGTGTAGGTGATGCGGGTTCCGCTGACGTACACCCCGATACCGGTTATCCGTGCGCCCGGGGTCTCGTCGTCGCCCTTCGTAAGAAGGCCGGTCTTCTCTGTGCCGGGACCGGCGGCCTTTGCGTCCGTGTCATACGGTGTGCGTAGCCGGTCGTCTCCGCCGATTGCGTGCATCCAGGCGAGGAGCCTTTTGAGTATGGAGCCGCTCCGGCCCATCCAGCCGTTGTGCACTCCGCTGAATGCCGCGTCCTTGCCGACGGCTCGACCGGACAGCAGGCCCTGGACGTCGACGCCCACGTCATCGCGCGTGTGGAAGCTGATGAACCCGGCCCCACGGCCGGCCGGAACACCCACTTCCCCGCGGTCATCCGAATCCGCATCGAAGATGAACTCCTTGTCGGTCAGATCATCGGCCGTGCCGTCGAAGTCCATGACGATCGGGTTACTGACAAACCCGTTCCCTTCGGACAGGACCTGTGTGCCGACCGAAAGAAACTCGCTCTCCATGACGAGCCCCACCGAAAAACCTATCTCCCCGCCGTCGGCGGTCCTTATGGTCCCGGTCGCTTCGAAGGTCACGGTCCGGCTCTCGTAGTAGAGCGTCGTACGGCGGCCTTCCACGTCCGAATCCTCGGCCTCTTCGGCCTCATGGGGCTCATGGTGCCCGCCGTCGCTCTCGGGGTCGGAAACCTCGAGGAGCCTGATCTTCCTCCCGGTCATCTGCTCCACGACGAGCCTTATGACGTACGTCTCGCCCTCTACCCGGGAGGCGGTCTCGACGTCGTCGTTCGAGTCGGTCTCCTCCGCCTCAGCGGTCATCTGTTCCTCCGTCCAGAAAAACCTCGCCTCCATGGTCAGGGTGATCCTGTCGATGGAGAGCCCGGAGAGCGCCGTAACCCGGGGCTCGTCACGCGGTGCAAGCCCCTCGTCCGTGCGTGCAACCGGCTCTTCTTCGTACGCCTCGCGCGTCTCGTGGAGATAACCGGTTGGAGAAAGCGTCGCTATGTTGGTACTGTCCATGTGCATGGCTGCCTTTTAAAACACTTTTCGGCCCCTTGCCGGAAAAAATTAAGGGATATCCGAAAGATTGTTTTTGATGTCATCCCGGGGGCAACCCGGATATACATGAACATTGATCGCGGGGCGCATTCCCCGAAGCGGGCTACGGGTTGGCGACCGAAATGTAATCGAATAATCCCTCTCATGAGAAGATTCCCTGAGCCCACCTGAAGCTTCAATTACAGAACCTTTTAGATCGCCGCACCGCCTTCGGCGGTTCGCGATGACAGCAAAACGCTTCACCCAGGGATACAGCCCCTCGTCGACTCGCAACGTTCCTCCCGTTGCGTCATTGAGGGCCTGCGGCCCTTCGCAATGACGGAAAAATGCTTCACCGGCAGTGCACCGTATCCTCGGCCCGCAGAGACAACTCCAAAGGTCTTTCATGGTCTCCGCTGACATGCCCCGTACCGGCTCAAAAGACCCCCGGCTCCGGCGGCATTGGCAATCAGGCCGCGTTTATAGTAGAATTCTCTTATGGAGCTTTTCAAAGAACATAAGGACGCATCCGCCCCGCCCCCTCCGCTTGCGGAAAGGGTTAGGCCGCGCACCATCGACGAGTTCATCGGCCAGGAGCACCTGCTCGGCAAGGGGAGGTTCCTCCGGAGGGTCATTGAAAGGGGCGAGGTGCCGTCGCTCATCCTGTGGGGGCCTCCCGGCTGCGGCAAGACCACACTCGCCCGCATCATAGCGGAATCCACAGGGGCCGAGTTCGTGGCCTTCTCCGCGGTCCTCTCAGGTGTCAAGGAGATAAGGGAGGTGGTAAGGACGGCAAAGGCCAACCTGAGGCTCGGCAAAAGGACCATCCTCTTCGTGGACGAGATCCACCGCTTCAACAAGGCCCAGCAGGACGCCTTCCTCCACCACGTGGAGGACGGGACCATAACGCTCATAGGGGCTACGACCGAGAACCCATCGTTCGAGGTCAACGCGCCGCTTCTTTCAAGGTGCAAGGTCCTCGTGCTGAACGCGCTCTCGACGGACCACATAAAGTCCATCCTCACCGCGGCCCTTGCCGACACCGAGCGGGGGCTCGGTTCCCTCGGGGCCGAGGCCGACGCGGCGGAGGTGCTCGACTTCATCGCGGGATTTTCACACGGAGACGCACGCGAGGCGCTGAACACCCTGGAGGGTGCCTGCATGATAACAGCCCCCGGCAAGGACGGCAGGCGCAGGATAACCCTCGAGGCCGCGAAGGAGGCCATGCAGAAAAAGGCGCTCCTCTACGACAAGGGGGCCGAGGAACACTACAACGTCATATCGGCCTTCATAAAGAGCATGAGGGGAAGTGACCCGGATGCGGCCTTGTACTGGCTTGCGCGCATGGTAGAGGCCGGAGAGGATCCGCTCTTTATCGCAAGGCGCATGGTGATATTCGCCTCGGAGGACATAGGCAACGCCGATCCGGCAGCACTCGGTCTTGCGGTCGCCGTCAAGGAGGCCGTGGACTTCGTGGGCATGCCCGAGGGGTGGATACCGCTCGCCCAGGGGGCCACGTACCTCGCCACCGCCCCGAAGTCGAACGCCTCGTACGCGGCCTACCTCAGGGCGAGGGAGGATGTAAAGAAGAAAGGGGCCCTGCCCGTGCCTCTGCATCTTCGGAACGCGCCGACATCCCTCATGAAGAAGCTCGGCTACGCAAGGGGCTACAAATATCCCCACGACTACAAGGACGCAAGGGTCGAACAGGACTACCTCCCGGAAGAACTCAAGGGAAGGAAGTACTACACCCCTCCCGGAGGGGCAAAAAAGGGTTAAAAGGAGAAGTCCATGAAGAGATTCGCACTCACCGCAATAGGCAGGGACAGGCCGGGGATAGTGGCCTCTGTAACGAAGGTCCTCTTCGAGCACGACTGCAACATAGAGGACTCCAGCATGACGAGGCTCCAGGACGAGTTCGCAATAATCCTAATAATGACGGCCCCGGACAGTATCGACATGGACTCTCTCAGGGAAGAGCTCAAGAGGATCGAGGGGCTGATGAGCCTTACGATCCACCTGAAGGAGATAGAGGAGGGACCCGCTGCAAGGGGGCCGGGCTCCACCCACATCGTGAGCGTGTCGGGTTACGACAAGCCGGGCATAGTACACAAGACCGCCGACTTCCTCTCGGAGTGGGGCATAAACATAACCGACCTCGAGACAAAGATCATAGAGGGAGAGGACCAGAAGATCTACATAATGTTCATAGAGGTTTCAATACCCGAGGGCATGGATACGAACACCATGAGCGAGAGGCTCCGCGACCTCGGTAAAAGCATGGGGGTTACCATAGAGCTCAAACCCATAGAGACCTACGAATCCCTCTGAGCACACATCCAAAGAGAACCCATGCCCGTTCGCAAGATCCTGCAATATCCGCACCCGCTGCTCAGGGAGGTATGCAGGCCGGTCGACGAGATCGACGACGAGGTGCGCATACACATCCGGAACCTAGTGGATACCATGAGGGCATCGCCCGGCGTGGCGCTTGCGGCCCCCCAGATAGGGGTGCCCAGGAGGATAATCGCGGTCGATGTGACCACAAGATGCCCCGGGGCCGGGCTCATAGTCCTTGTAAACCCCGAGATCGTCGCCAAGGGAAGGATGAAGACCGTAAGGGAGGGGTGCCTGTCCATACCGCAGTACACGGCCGACATAAGGAGGGCCGAGACCGTGACGGTAAGGGGGTTGAACAGTGAGGGCAAGGAGGTCTTCATCGAATCCTCGGGACTCGAGGCCGTGGCGTTGCAGCATGAGGTGGACCACCTCGACGGGATCCTATTCATAGACAGGGTTGAGTCGATAAGGAGCCTCTTCAGGCGAAAGAAGCCGGGGCCGTAGTTTTTTTGAATAGATTGTCAACCGCATGGTCCGTAACGGTTGACAATACTGATCCGTCTGTGTTACTCATTGATACCATGGTGAACATGTTGAAGAAGTTTGAAGAAAAGGCCCTTCGCGGAGAGGGGCTCAGCCCCGAAGAGGGCCGTGAGTTCGCGCGCATACCGACCGAAGGTATCTTCGAGATACTCCCTCACACCGACAGGATAAGGCGTCACTTCAAGGGCATGGAGGTCAACCTCTGCTCCATAGTGAACGCAAAGAGCGGGCTGTGCGGGGAGGACTGCTCCTTCTGCGCCCAGTCGGCGAGATACGACTCAAAGGTCGACACCTACACCATGGTCCCGGCCGAAAGGATCGTTTCCTCGGCGCTCGAGGCCCGGGGCCGCGGCGCGAGGGAATTTTCCATCGTAACGAGCGGCACCAAGGTGGCCAGGCGGGACGATGTGGCCATACTCACCGAGGCGCTCAGGTCCATGAAGGAAAAGACGGACCTCGAAAGGTGCGCATCCCTCGGCATACTGGACCGCGGAACGCTCAGGGAGCTCAAGGACGCCGGCCTCGAGAGCTACCACCACAACCTCGAGACATCGAGGAGCTTTTTTCCCAGCATATGCACCACGCACGATTACGAGGAAGACGTCGAGACCGTGAGGACCGCAAAGGAGATGGGCTTCTACGTGTGCAGCGGCGGCATCTTCGGCCTCGGCGAGTCATGGGAAGACCGCGTGGAACTCGCCACAACGCTCAGGGAGCTCGACGTGGACTCAGTCCCGATAAACTTCCTGAATCCAAGGCCCGGCACGCCGCTCGAAGGGCCTGTGAGGCTCACACCGCGCGAATGCCTTAAGATAATAGCGCTCTTCAGGTTCATGCTCCCTGAAAAGGATATCATCGTATGCGGCGGCAGGGAGGTGAACCTGCGCGGCCTTCAGCCCCTCATCTTCGCAGCCGGCGCAAACGGCATGATGGTGGGCAACTACCTCACGACGAAGGGCAGGAACCCTGAAGAGGACATCGAGATGCTAAAGGACCTCGGCCTTAGTCCCAGGGCCTGACAGCCGCCTCATCCACAATCACCGCACGATCGCGTAAGACCATGGAGGATTCCATAGAAAAAAGGCTCACGGGGCTTAAGACGAGGGGGCTCAAACGAAGCCTCACCGTGCTCGAGGGCCCGCAGGGGCCCCGGGCTAGGATAAACGGAAAGGAGGTCGTGGTCCTCTGCTCCAACGACTACCTGGGGCTTGCAAACCACCCCGTCGTCAAGGAGGCCGCGGCAAGGGCGATCGGGGACCACGGAACGGGCGCCGGTGCATCACGCCTTGTCGCGGGCACCATGGAGCTACACATCGAACTCGAAGACAGGCTGAGAGTTTTCAAGAATACAGAGGCGGCGCTTCTTTTCAACTCGGGCTGGCACGCAAACACGGGCTGCATACCGGCCCTCGCCTCAAGGGGTGACGACATCTTCTGCGACAAGCTCAGCCACGCATCCATAATAGACGGCTGTATCCTGAGCAGGGCGAACCTCAAACGCTACCCCCACGGCGACATGAACGCGCTGGAAGGACTGCTCAAGAGATCGAGGGCCAGTAGAAAACTCGTCATAACCGACGGCGTGTTCAGCATGGACGGCGATATCGCGCCCCTCGACGACATACTGGGGCTTGCCGAACGTTACGGGGCGACCCTCCTTCTGGACGATGCGCACGCAACAGGGGTCCTGGGTCGTAACGGCAGGGGCACCCTCGAACACATAGGAATCGACAACCCGTCCGTGATCCAGCTCGGCACCCTCGGAAAGGCATTCGGCTCATACGGGGCCTTCGTGGCCGGCGGTAGGAGGCTCATAGAGCTCGTTCTCAACACGGCCAGGTCCTTCATCTACTCGACCGCGCTCCCGCCGGCCGTGTGCGCGGCCTCGATCAAGGCCATCGATATCGTCGAGGGAGAACCGGAGAGAAGGGAGCGGCTCTTAAGAAACGCCTCCCTCGTAAGGGACGGCCTCAAGAAGAGGGGGCTCGATACGCTGTGCAGCACCACACAGATAATCCCGCTCGTCGTCGGCGATGCCGCAAGGACCATGGAGGCGACCCGGAGGCTCCTCGACCGTGGCGTCTTCGTCCAGGGCATAAGGCCGCCTACGGTCCCTCAAGGGACGTCGAGGCTCAGGATAACGGTGACATCGGAACACAGTACCGATGACCTCGAAAGGGCCGTGGAGACCATAACGGAGGTGGCGGGTGAACTCATCCCCTGAAAGGGTATTCGTGCACGGCTGGGGCACGGACAAGAGGGTGTGGCGTGGATTGCTGGACGATTCATCCCTTGCGATGGACCTGCCGGGCCACGGGGCGAAGGAAACGTGGGACGAGCCGACCCTCGCCCCTGCGCTCTCGCTCCTCACTGCCCGCCTCGCAGGCGGGGCCGAACCCATAGGCATCGGGTGGTCGCTCGGCGCCCAGCTCCTCATGGCCGCGGCGATGGAGGGTACGGTGAGGTTCAGGGCCCTCGTGCTCGTCGGGGCCACCCCGTCCTTTGTGGCGCGTGAGGGTTTTCCGTGGGGGCAGAAAAGGGCGCTTGTCAGAAGGATGGTACTCGACATGAAAAGGGACCCGGCGGGCACGCTCAGGAGGTTCTACAGGCTCAACTTCACAGGGGACGAGCTCGATAGCGGACGGGCGAGGGAGTTTCTCACTCTCTACGATGAAACGCCGCCGGGCTT
>WGEY01000094.1 GCA_015492495.1 Deltaproteobacteria bacterium
GCTTGAATGGAAATACCGTCTGTTGTATCATCTCCTTGACCCTCCTGGATGTAGTGGGTTTAACCTTGCAGGTGATATTCTATATCACCCTAAACCCTTATCCAAGAGGGTTTTTCTATATATCCCATTGAACTCTAAATCTGTTTTAGGGATAAATCCTTGACTTTTCGGTCCCTCATGCCATAAAGTACGGGTATCTACGGTTGCGGAGGTACGGTCATGAGGAGGGTTGTACCGGTTGTCTGGATAATGCTCGGCTGGGTTGTGCTCGTGGCCATGGGGGCGGCTCCCGAGTCGGAGGTGCCCGTGCCTGAGGTCGAGTTCACGGCGACGGTGACCGATGACCAGGGCATATCCACGAAGTGTACGAGCTCGAGCTGGGAGGGCGAGGTCTTCTTCAAGGCCATGAGGGGCAATGCGTTCATAACCATACCCTTCGAGAAGGTGAAGAAGGCCGTCTTCGTGGCCGAGGCGGGGCGAGGCAAGGTGGACTTTCAGATCATGCTCAAGTCCGGCGAGGTTGTCGCCGTGACCTTTGACGAGGACGCCCGCTTCTTCGGCAAGACGGGATTCGGCACCTACCGTATACTCGCCAAGAACATAAGGGAGATCGTCTTCGAGTAGCGGGCCTGTTGCGTGACCCTTCGGCACCGGGTACGAGGCGGCCCCTCGACCGCGGCTTTTCATCCGGGACGGCCGAAGGGTGGCGCATGTCGATGAAACTCACCGTCCGGGAGATGGACTTGTTGAAAATGCATGGCGAGCGCCTGCCTGCGTGCGGATACGCACGCAGGCATTCCCAGTAGCTTCCTGCAGGGAGCTTCAACCTTTGCGGGGGTCCTGTTGAAGGACGGAGGGGCCGGGTCGGGCCTCTCCGGTGGCATTGGAATCGGCAATGTTTTTTCCGGCCTGTCGAGGCCGGCTGGGAGCCGGGGTAGGGTGCCTTAAAAGAAAGGAGTTCTATGAAAAAGATATCGCCGTCGATACTGTCAGCTGATTTCACGAGGTTGAGCGAAGAGATAGCCGAGGTCGAGAAGGCGAAGGCCGACTACATACACATCGACGTTATGGACGGCCACTTCGTTCCAAACATAACGGTGGGTCCGTTCATAGTAGAGGCCGTGCGCCGCGCCACCACGCTGCCGCTTGACGTTCATCTCATGATAGAGAGGCCCGAGAACTACATCAGCGCCTTTGCCGAGGCGGGAAGCGACATAATCACCGTGCACGCCGAGGCGACACCGCACCTGCACCGCGTGATACAGGCGATCAAGGAGCAGGGGGTGAGGGCCGGTGTGTCGGTCAACCCGGCCACCCCGGTCCAGCTCATAGAGCCCGTGATAGCTGATGTCGATCTCGTGCTCATAATGTCGGTGAACCCGGGCTTCGGCGGACAGGCCTTCATACCGTCGGCGCTCGACAAGATAAAGCAGGCGCGGAAGATGCTCGACAAGGTACGCTCCAGGGCCGAGCTCGAGGTGGACGGCGGCATAAAGGTGAGCAACATACAGGCCGCATCCAAGGCCGGCGCGGACGTCTTCGTGGCGGGTTCGGCCGTGTTCGGAAGCGACGACTACCGCAAGACGATACGGGCCATGAGGAAGGAGCTCAACGGGGAGTGAGCGCCGCCCCGGGCGGTAGAGGCCCTTCAGAAGCTTCCGTAGACGCCCACGCCTATGGTTATGTCGGGCCTCCGCTCGTCCCTCCACAGGTGGAGCTCGACCGGCGAGATCACGGGGTATGCGTAGGGGTGTTCGCCGAGGACCCCTTTTCTTACGCCCTCTACAACGCCGACGACCGTGATCGGCCTTCCCGGCGCATAGAGCGCCGGGTCCAGGAAGCCCTCGGCGACCACGAGAAACCTGCCCGGGCTCTCTTCGGGCCTGACGGGCCTGAGGGTTCTTGAAAGCGGCTGGGCAAGGACCTCCATGACGGTCTCGGCTTCGAGGTTGTCGGTCTTGAGGATTGTCCCGCCCAGGAGCACGGTACTGCCCTTGTAGCCCATGGGGTCCTTGGCGAGTTCGGAAAACGGTATGTCCCTCTGCGCCGTCTCAAGGACCTTCTTCGATATCACCGGCGCGCAACCGGCTGCAAGGACCGCTACGATGAGCGCCAGGAACCGGAGCTTCCTTTTTTGCAGCATCTCCATCTCCGTGATTGTATCACAACATGGGTTACTTTTGACAATGGAACCCCTATTTGATCGCCGGGAAGACCTCCGGGGCTTCCCGAATCGTCGTTACGACGCCTGAGGCGGTACGGCACCTGACCCTTGTCGACCCCCACCATGCGGGGGCGGGAC
>WGEY01000095.1 GCA_015492495.1 Deltaproteobacteria bacterium
CGGGCGCCTTTCGGGCAGAGGTTTTCAGTCTGTGGCCTCACCAGCGCCGAAAAAAACGCCCCGAACCCCATACAGCAAGGTGTCCCCAATTTCTATATCGGGATTTGGGGATATAGAAAGATATTGCAAGCCCTTATGTCTTGTAATAAGATATAAACTTATTTCATGCCGTCGCATGAAGACGCGCAGCCTGTGCCGTATCGACACACGGGCAGAGCCGTACTTCTGCATAAAACGTTACTTTGAAGGGGAGGTTGCTACGGATATGAATGGTGCCAGGAATATCGAAAGGATACTCTTGCCCACGGATTTTTCAGAGGCATCCGAACATGCGTTGAGCTACGCGCTCTCTCTTGCCGAGCGTTACGGGGCCAAGCTCTACGTCCTGCACGTCGTCGATACAAGGGATGAGGCCGTGGGCTTTTACGTCCCGCATCTATCCTTTGAAAGGCTCGACGACGCCATGAAAGAGAGCGCTGAGGCGATGCTTGAGAGGTTCTGCTCGAGGCTCATCAAGGGGGTTGAAGACTACGAGAAGACGGTGCTGGTGGGGGAGCCTTACGAGGAGATAGTTAGGTTCGCCCGTGAAAACAAGATCGATGTTATCGTGATGGGAACCTTCGGAAGCGGCCGCGTGGACAAGCTGTTTTTCGGAAGCACCACCGAGCGCGTGATGAGACGGGCGGGCTGCCCGGTCTTCATCATCCCGCCTGCCGCCGAGTAGCCGCCCCGGTGACGGAAGATGTTTGGTATTGGCTTTGCCGAGATAGTGCTTGTAGTGGTCCTCGCCCTTCTTGTGCTGGGGCCGGAGAAGTTGCCGCAGTTGGGCAAGGCGCTGGCAAAGGTGTTCAAGGAGTTCAACAAGGTCAAACGCGAGTTCAGGGAGGCGCTTTCAGAGGCGGAAGCCGAGGGGAAGGACGTTGAACAGGGCCCATCCGAAGACGCGGCTGGTGAAAAGATGGCAAACGAGCGGCACGAGGCAAACAGGGGAAGACATTAAAGGTGAATGGACGAAGACATCAAATACATGACCCTCACCGGGCACCTCAGGGAACTAAGGCAGCGGCTCATAAGGTCGCTCATAGCGGTATTCCTGGCATTCCTTGTTACATACTACTACTCTGAGGAAATCTACGCCTTCCTTGCAAGACCCATTATTCCGGTTCTCCCGCCCGAACAGAAGTTCATGGCCTTCACTGGGGTCGTGGAGCCTTTCTTCACATACCTGAAGGTGGCCTTTGTAAGCGCACTGATCCTGGCAAGCCCGGTGGTGCTCTACCAGGCCTGGGCCTTCATAACGCCGGGCCTTTACGAGAACGAGAAGCGCTGGTTCCTGCCCCTGGTCTGTGTATCCATCGTTCTGTTCGTCTCCGGGGTCTCGTTCGCGTACGGCGTGGTCTTTCCGCTCGGCTTCAAGTACCTTCTGAGCTTCTCGGGGGCCGAGCTTAGGCCGTTCCTCTCGATGGGCCTCTACTTCTCCCTTGCCTCCAAGCTCCTCATAGCCTTCGGCGTTGCCTTCCAGCTGCCGCTCCTTCTCATGGTCCTTTCCATGCTCGGCGTGGTGGATGCGCGCACACTCGCCGGCTACTGGCGGTATGCGTTGCTTCTGTCGGTAGTGGCCGGAGCGGTCCTTACCCCGCCGGACATATTCAGCCAGGTGCTCATGGGGGCGCCGCTCATGGCGCTGTACTGGATCGGGGTCGCCCTTGCGTGGATATTCGGCAGGAAGAGGTGACGGCCGGTCTTACTGTGAGGGGTAGATCCTGACGATGTTCGCCGCCTGGAGCCCCTTGTCTCCCTTGACGATGTCGAACTCGAAGATGTGTTCCCTGTTGGGGAGTTGACCGCGGTCTATGGAGGGGTCGAAGCTGGTTTCGTGGACAAACGCTGTATTGTACGGGGATTCGCTCTTGCGCGTATCCGTTATCCACAGCCCCGGCCCTATGCGTTCGAGAAAACGCATGAAGCCGTAGTTCTTGGTGTGGTAGTAGGTGTAGCATACCCCGCGCACCCTCGATCCGACCTCGCCCCACCTTTTGCCGTCGTTTCCATCGATCGGAAGAAGGTTGGGTATGAGGTAGCCCGACATGAAGAGGTCTACCTCCCTCTTGAGCAGGGAGGATACGTTCTGGAAGGCGACCGCCTCCACCCTGCAGCCCTTGTTCTGGAGCGCCCTTACGACCTGTACGAAGTCGCCGTCTCCGGTGGCAAGCAGCACCCTGTCGAGGTTCTCTGACTGAAGCAGCGCGTCGACCGCCATGTCGAGGTCTGCGTTGGCCTTTCCGTAACGGTAGCCCGCCTCGTCGACGAACCAGGTGACGGTCTTCTCTATCACCTTGAAGCCGTAGTCCCTGAGCGTCGAGTAGAAGTTGAGCGTACGCTCCTTGTAGTCATTGTCGGTCCTGGCCCGGTCCTCGTCATAGGCGACGTATGCGTTTAGCCTTATGGGGTCGCCGTAGTCGCGGCATGCGAAGTCCCTCAGTATGTCGAATCTCATGCCGTAGCCGCCGTTGCGGGTTATATTCGCCACATCCACGTACAGCCCTACCTTCTGGGATTTGTCTTTTGCCATAACGGAAATCTCCCGCCTCTGTGACTCTACACGGCCTGCCCGTGGGAGGAGAGGCTATGGTTGAGCGTTTAAGGAATATCCGCTCCGTATCAGTTCTTACTCCGCCGCAGCCCGCCCTGCCGGAAGTGTCCGGGCCTTTCCAGGTACGGGGCTTTGGTTAATGCCACCGGATATACGCCCGCGCACAAGGCATCCGTCAAGAGGTATAGCACGTTTCAGGTCAGATATCCAGGTTTGAGACCTCGAGGGCGTGCTTTTCTATGAAGTTGCGTCTCGGCTCGACATGGTCACCCATCAGTGTGGTGAATATCTCGTCGGCCTCCACGGTGTCCTCTATCTTTACCTGTCGCAGTATCCTCTTTTCGGGGTTCATTGTGGTCTCCCAGAGCTGTTCGGGGTTCATCTCGCCGAGCCCCTTGTAGCGCTGGATGGTAAGCCCCTTCTTGCCGGACTCGATGAGGTGCGAAAGGAGCTCCTCGTAGGTCCGAAGCTCCGTCCTCGAGCTGTCGGTCGATACGACGAACGGAGGACGCCCGTAGGAGACAAGCTCCCTGGCGAGCCTTTTGAGCTCCTGGAACTCCGGTGAGGATACGAAGTCACGGTCTATGAGGGTCTCAAAGCGTGTTCCGTTGCGCTTCGATATGCACCTTATGGCGAAGCCTCCGTGTTCAGGGTCTTTTTCTGCATTGAACTCGACCGGCGTTATCTCCGGATAGAGCCTTTCGATGCCGGCCTTGACGGTGTCAAAGATCCTGCTGAGGGCCTCTTCGTCCTCGAGGACTCGGGGCGTGAAGCCCTGCTCGAGGGCAAGGGATGCGACTACGTGCGCGTCCTTGTGACGCCTGCCCATCCGTTCCAGGATACGCTGGAACCTGGAGGCCTTCCTGAGGAACTCGATGAGGGGCTGTCCCTTCACGGGGGTCTTCCTGCCGTCGGAGGTCACCGTTATGCCGTCCTTCATGGAGTCGAATATGAAGTTCTCGAGCGCTGCGTCGTCCTTGAGGTAGGTCTCGGTCTTACCCTTCTTTACCTTGTACAGCGGTGGTTGCGCTATGTAGAGGTGGCCGTTCTCCGCAAGAAACGGCATCTGGCGGTAGAAGAAGGTCAAGAGCAGCGTTCTTATATGCGAGCCGTCCACGTCGGCATCTGTCATTATTATTATCCTGTTGTAGCGGAGCTTGGAGGGGTCCTGCTCCTCCTTGCCGATGCCGCAGCCGAGGGCCGTGATCATCGTCCTTATCTCCTCGTTCGAGAGCATCTTGTCGAACCTTGCCTTTTCCACGTTTAGTATCTTGCCCTTGATCGGAAGAACGGCCTGGTTGCGCCTGTCACGGCCCTGCTTGGCCGAGCCGCCGGCGGAGTCGCCCTCGACGATGAACAGTTCGCTCAAGAGCGGATTGGTCTCCTGGCAGTCCGCGAGCTTCCCGGGCAGGGCCGCGCTGTCGAGGGCGCCCTTGCGCCTTATGAGCTCCTTGGCCTTCCTCGCCGCCTGCCGTGCCCTGGCGCTCTCTGCGGCCTTGTGGACTATCTTCTTTGCGACCGAGGGGTTCTCCTCGAGGAACGTGCCGAGCTTTTCGTTGACCAGCGTCTTTACGTAACCCTCCACCTCTGAGTTGCCGAGCTTGGTCTTCGTCTGCCCCTCGAACTGTGGATTGGAGATCTTTACGCTTATGACGGCCGTAAGCCCCTCCCTGGTGTCCTCGCCCTGCAGGGACTCCTTGAGGTCCTTAAGGAGGTTCTTGCTGGATGCGTAGCTGTTGAGCGTCCTCGTGAGGGCGGACTTGAAGCCCGTGAGGTGGGTGCCTCCCTCTGTGGTGTTGATGTTGTTGGCATAAGAGAAGATGTTCTCGGTGTAGCCCTCGTTCCACTGCAGGGCGAACTCCATCTGGACCCCTTCCTTTTCGCCGGCGAAGTAGATTACCTTCTGGTGTATGGGGGTCTTTGTCTTGTTGAGGTGTTCGACAAAGCTCACGATCCCGCCCTTGTACTGGAATTCGTGGGATTTGCCGGTCCTTTCGTCCTGTATGGATATCCTTATTCCGGCGTTGAGGAAGGAGAGCTCGCGCAGGCGCTTGCTGAGCGTGTCGAAGCTGAACTCCGTGGTGTCGAATATCTCGGGATCAGGCTTGAAGCTCACGCGCGTGCCGGTCTTCTGCGTCTTCCCTGTAACCTCAAGCCCGGTTATCGGCCTGCCGCGCCTGTAGGACTGCCGGTAGACCGAGCCGTCCCTCTTTATCTCTACCTCCAGCCACTCCGACAGGAAGTTCACCACGGTGACCCCCACCCCGTGCAGTCCGCCGGATACCTTGTATGCCTTGTTCTCGAACTTTCCGCCGGCGTGCAACTCTGTAAGGACCACCTCGACGGTCGGCTTTTTCTTCACAGGGTGGATCTTTACCGGAATGCCCCTGCCGTCGTCGGAGACGGTCACGGAGTTGTCCTCGTGGATTATTACTTCGATGTTCTTGCAGAAACCGGCCAGGGCCTCGTCTATGGAGTTGTCCACCACCTCGTATACAAGGTGGTGCAGACCCATCGATCCGGTTGAGCCGATGTACATCGCCGGTCTCTTCCTTACGGCCTCAAGCCCCTCGAGCACCTTGATGGATTCGGCATCATAGCCGGCCTGCTCCTTTACCGCGGCCTGTTCCGTCCTGGGATCTTTGCTTTTGTTCTTCAAGGCTCGTACCGTCCTTTCCGCTTGGAATTTAATCAATTCATATTAACATAAAAGTGAGGGGATTGCCACAAAAAAAATAGGTCTAAGTTGCTGATTTTTAAGATCATTTCGTTCGGCATGGTCTCCTTTTCCCGGACGGTCGGTCGTAGCGGGTCCCATGGGGTGGATGCATGGGCTGAAGGGGGCTTGCGGTGTCAAAAATCCTTGTCTTTTTCAACGGCTTATTGTAAGATTTACCAAACCTATGGTTTCCCGGAAGACAGAGCCAGCGCAGAAGGATTTTTACAGTCCTACGTTCGGAGAGCTTACCGCCGAGGAGATGTTCGACAAGGTGGTCGAATATATGGAGGATGGGGGTGGAAGCAGGTACAATCTGATCATAGGGTCTGATTCCTTTCTGGGTAAGGAGACGCTCTTCGTGACCGCTGTGGTGGTGCACAGGGTGGGACACGGCGGACGCTACTTCTACCGCAAGAGACGGTTCAAAAAGATGGACAGCATGCGGCAGCGGATATTCTATGAGGCTACCATGAGCATAGAGCTCGCCTCGTTCTTGAGAACGAAGCTGTCCGAGAATGGATACAAGGACCTGCCGGTCGAAATACACCTCGATGTGGGGGCAAGCGGGGACACCAGGGACATTATAAAAGAGGTTGTCGGGATGGTCACGGGTTCCGGCTATGCCGCCGTGACCAAACCGGATTCATACGGGGCTACCAAGGTTGCGGACAGGCACTCGAGGTAGCCCTTTTTTTGCAGGCGGATGGCCCTGGCGTATGTACGCCGTCCACGGACGGGGTATGAGGGCGACGTGGTACGCGGAGCGTTTCATCTCGTGGCTTGAAGCCGTTACAGCGGCCCGCTAATTAGGGAGGGCATCGGTGTGAACGGAAATGTCGCTGCCACCCCGAACCGGACGGCAGGACGGGGAAGGCGCATCCTGCTTCCCTTCCCAGGAGGAGTCTGCGCAATCGTTGTTTTCATTTTGTTTTTTTCGATCGGCTCGGCCCGTGCCGCAGGCAGCAGGTTGGTCGTCGACGACTTCTCCGGTCCGGTTAAAGAAGACGGAATCCCTTACGGCTGGAAGACGCTCGAGTTCCCGAAGATACCGAGGCATACCAGGTATACGGTCGAGAGCGGGCCCGGTAACCGCTTCTTGAAGGCCGAGAGCAGTGCATCGGCTTCGGCCCTCTACAAAGAGATAGATGTGGACCTGAGGGTGCATCCTGTATTAATATGGAGGGGGAGGGTCAGTGGAACTATAGAAGGCGGTGATGCCGGAAAGAGAGAGACCGATGATTACGCCGCAAGGGTGTACGTGGTATTTGAATACGATCCAAGAGACGCCGGGGTCGTTGAGCGCATAAAGTACCGGATCATTCAGGTGTTGTACGGAACGGCCCCTTCGAGGGCGATAAACTACATCTGGGCGAACAGGCTTGAAAAAGGGGGACATCTTCCCAACGCATATACCGCAAAGGCGATGATGGTCGCGGTGGAGAGTGGACCGGGGTTGAAGGGCAGGTGGATCTGGGAAGCCCGTAATGTCTACGAGGATTACAGGATGTTGTTCAAGGGCGAGCCACCCAAGGTGGTGGGGGTCGCCGTTATGACGGATACCGACAACACCGGGGCGAGCGCCGTTGCATACTACGACGACATAGCCTTTACGAAACCAAAGGTGAACGGCGTATACGGTCAAAGACCTTAGGATTTGAAGGTTCCCAGGCTGCGCAGGCGGGCGGCTGAGGGGGGACTTCGATCCGTTAATTTCGGCCATCCGTACCGAGGGAGAGAATCTGGAGCTTCATATGGCAAAGATGGTAAAGCAAAAGACCCCCGAGAGGATGATAAGGATGAAGGTGAGGGCGGATGCGTCGGCCCTTACCCCCAAGGAGATAGAGATCCTCCGGTGGGTGCAGGAGGGGAAGACGAACGAGGAGATAGGCAGGCTCCTCGGCAAGTCGCAGTGGACGGCCAAGAACCACCTCAAGAACATAATGAGGAAGCTGAACGTTAAGAGCCGTACCAAGGCTGTAAATCATGCAGTGGGCATAGGGCTCCTGCCTCCGCTTGCGCCTTACCTGCCCGAAGACAGCGGGCCGAAGATGACGGTTGGTATCGTCGGGTGCGGAAAGGGCGGGACGGCCGTTCTCGAGCTCTTCAAGGAGAACCCTTCGCTCAGCGTCGAGTGGGTGGCGGACAGGGATCCGTCCGCAAAGGGGTTGCTTCTTGCCAGGGAGCTGAACATACCGACGGCAACCGATTTCAATGTCTTTCTCGACAAGAAGGTCGACGTCGTGATAAACCTCACCGGCTCCACAGAGGTCGCCGAGGTGCTCAGGAAAAAGATATCCTCCGACACCGAGCTCATGGGCGGTGTGTCGGCCAAGATCATGTGGCAGCTCTTCGAGGAGAGAAGAAAACGCGTTGAGGAGCGTGAAAGAATCCTCAAGGAGCACGAGGCCCTCTATCACCTCGGCCTCGTCGTGGAGAGCATAGACAGTATAAAGGACGCGGGGTATGCGATAGTGGACTATGCGACCAAGCTGACCAATACGCCAGCCGGCTCGCTGGCCCTCTATGACGAGCAGAAAGACGACATGGTGCTCGTGGCGGCCAAGGGCTTCGGTACGGGGCTGAAGAAGATAGTGCGCTGGGATATAAGGGAAGGCGGTCTTACCCACACCATACTCAACCACGAGGGACCGCTGTTTATCCAGGATATAAGGGAGTTTCCCAAGCCCAACCCTGTGCTCCTCAAAGAGGGTGTAAGAACCCTCCTTGCCGCACCGCTTACGGTCGAGGGCAGGATAGTGGGGGTCCTGTATGTGAACGACTTCAAGAAGAGGAGGTTCCGTGCAGAGGACATCTCCCTTTTTTCACTCCTTACGATCTATGCCGGGCTTACCATAGAGAGGGTGAAGACTCTCGAGGAAACACGGCTTCTGAGCATAACCGACGGCCTCACCGGGTTGCACAACCAGCGCTACCTCATGGAGCAGATGCAGAAGGAGATCCAGAGGGCGGCACGGCACAAACATCCGCTTTCCATAATCATGTTCGACATAGACCGCTTCAAGGAATACAACGACACATACGGCCACCTCGAGGGCAACAAGGTGTTGAAGAACATAGCCAAGATACTTAAGAAGAACTCGAGGATCACCGACACGAACGGGCGGTTCGGAGGCGAGGAGTTCTGTATCATAATGCCCCAGATCAAGAAGGAGGGCGCCCTCACATTCGGCCGCAGGGTGCTCAACGAGATCGCCAAGTACCCCATGCCGAACAGAAAGGTTACCATAAGCGGCGGAATAGCGACCTACCCGGCGGACGGCAAGACCCACATAGAGCTCCTGCGCAAGGCGGACGAATGCCTGTACAAGGCGAAGAGGAAGGGCAGGAACCGTATCCTGTGCAGGTAGAGCTCCGCCGTCCCGTGACCGGACATCTGTTTTTTTTACAGGCTTCATCGTTGAGGTACTGCAACCGTCTTTTCGGGGATCCTTCATGCCTATTGAGACAACAGCTGTACAGGGAAAAAGTCAAACCGACGACTGGATAGACGCCCTCTTTGAAGATCCACAGCGGGTGCATTCCCCTGCGGCTTGCCGCCGCAAGCTTTGATATAGCATCCGTGATTGTGCGGTATGCGGGACCAACCTGGAGATAGGAGGGGCCCCTGGAGTGTCGGGGTGGGCCGTGTGAAGCCTCGTATGAGTAAAGTGGTTAAGAAGCCCGGCGTAGAGAGCATCGGCAGGTCTGCAAGCGAGGTGCTGGATCCTCTGATCAACACCTCCGAAGCTGCGGACAACGAAGGCGCCGGCGGTGTGAGCGTCGGTATCGTTGGATGCGGCAGGGGAGGAGCCGCACTGCTCGATGTGTTGAAGGACAACGATCGCGTGAAGGTCGTGTGGGTCGCGGATAAGGACCCTGGGGCAAAGGGGATCGGGCTTGCCAGGGAGCTGGGCATACCCGTATTGAAGGACTTCAGGGAGGTCGTTGGGACCGGAGTCGATGTGATAATAGACGCCACCGGCTCCGATGACGTGAGCAGGGAGATACAGAGGCTCAAGGGGCCGGAGACCGAGCTTGTAGGCGGTGCCTCTTCGAAGCTCATGTGGCGGCTGGGTATCGAGAGGAAGAAGAGGTACGAGAAGGAACAGAGAAGGCTCACCGAGAACGAGTGCATCCAGAACCTGTCGCTCATCATGGAGAGTATACACAGTGTGAATGACATGGCGCATGCGATCGTAGATTACGCCACAAGACTTACGAAGACCTCGGCAGGGCTTATGGCGGTCTTCGGTGGCGAGGGCGAGACGGCCCTTGTCGCATCAAAGGGATGCGGTGGAATGTTCATGCATGAAAAGCACCGGCAGGAGGCGAGCGCTAGGGATCTGCATGAGGATGAACCGGAAGGCGTCATCCGCACGGCACCTGACCCCGGTGAACGCCGCATCTTCAACACCATAATCAAGCGGGAAGGAATGCGGACTGTCCTTTCCGCGCCGCTGACATCACACGGAAAGATCGTAGGGATACTTCAGGTCGCGGACTCAGCCCGGAGGAGGTTCGATCCCGAAGAGGTCTCGCTCTTTTCCCTGCTCACCCTATATGCAGGTACGGCGGTGAGGAAGGTCGGGTTGATCGAGGAGGTACGGTCCTTCGGCCGGATCGACGGCCTTACAGGACTTTACAACAGGCGTTACTTCATGGAGCAGTTCGACAGGGAGGTTCAAAGGGGCGCGAGGCATAAGAGGAACCTTTCCCTCGTTGTGATGGATCTGGACGGCGACGGCCTGGGACACATAGAGAGCAACAGGCTTCTTGCCGTGACGGCGCGGCGACTTGCAAATAGTATCCGTACTACCGATACAGCCGCCCGCATCGGTGACAACAGGTTCTGCATACTCGCTCCGGAGACTGAGAAGGGTGGAGCCGAAACCCTTGCAAGGAGGCTTCTTGAGGAGCTTTCTCTGCTACCTCCCCTGAGGGAGGCAAAACGCCGTTCAAGGTCGAGATTGAAGGCCGGGGTGGCGACCTTTCCAGCCGACGGCAGGAGCTGGTCGGACCTTGCCGATAAAGCCGGTTCCACGCTCAAGGGGAAAAGGCTCGCCGCGCGTGACGGACGCCGTTCCGAAGGCCTGCGGTCTACTCCTTCAGGCCGAGCATCTTCTTGAACTCCCCTTCCGAGATGAGCTTGAGGCCGAGCTCCCTGGCCTTCTCGTACTTGCTTCCGGGCGATTCGCCCACAACCACGTAATCGACCTTCCTGCTTGCCGAGGATGCCGTCATGCCGCCTTCGGCCTCCACGAGCCTCTTTGCCTCCTCCCTTGAAAACGAACTCAGCGTGCCTGTAAACAGGAAGGTCTTTCCCTCGAGCCTCCCCTTTTGGGCCGTCGGTTTCTTTTGAGGAAACCTGACTCCGGCATCTTCCAGCTTGGCGATGACCTTGAGGTTGTGTTCTTCCTTGAAGAAGTCCCTTATGCTTCGGGCCGTCTCCGGGCCTATCTCGGGGATGGACAGAAGCCGCTCTTCGGTCGCCTGCATGAGTGATTCGAGGCTGCCGAACTCTTTTGCGAGTACAGCGGCGAGGTGTTCGCCGACGCCTCTTATGCCGAGCGCGTATATGAGCCTTTCGAGTGTCGGGGTCTTGCTCCTTTCGATGGCGTCAAGGAGGTTTTCCACGGACTTCTCGGCCCACCTTTCGAGTCCGAGAAGCTCCTCCTTTCTGTCCTTGAGATAGTATATGTCCGCAACATCCCTTATGAGGCCTTGTTCAACGAACTGGTCCACGTTCTTCTCTCCCATGCCCTCTATGTCCATGGCCCTTTTCGAGGTGAAGTGCCGGATCGTCTCCTTCAGCTGGGCTGGACACGAGAGGCCGCCCGTGCAGTAGTGTATCGCGCCTATTCTCTCGACCGAGGCCCCGCACATGGGGCACTTCTCCGGCATCTTGAAGGGCCTTTCCCTGCCGGTTCTTCTGTCCTTTATTACCGCGAAGACCTCCGGTATAACGTCACCGGCCCTTTGGACTATTACGGCATCGCCTATCCTTACGTCCTTTCTGTCTATCTCGTCCTGGTTGTGCAGTGTCGCCCTCTCTATGGTGACCCCGCCTACCTCGACCGGTTCGAGCACAGCCACCGGGGTGAGGGCTCCGGTCCTGCCCACGCCCACCACGATGTCCTTGACCACGGTGGTCTCCTGCTTCGGGGCGAACTTGTAGGCGATCGCCCAGCGGGGGCTCCTTGTAAGCACGCCGAGCTTTTCCTGCAGTGCAAGGCTGTTTACCTTGGCCACTATGCCGTCGAGCTCGTAGTCGAGGCTTTCACGCATCCTTTCGAGCTTTTCGTGGTATGCGAGTATACCTTTGACACCGTGTACCATCTCGACCAGCGGATTCACCTTCAACCCTACTTTCTTGATATACTCGAGGACCTCCATGTGGGTTGAGAAGCTTATACCCTCCACCGTCCCTATGCCGTAACAGAAGATGTCGAGCGGGCGCGAAGCGGTGACCCTGGGGTCCAGTTGCCTGAGCGACCCTGCGGCAGCGTTCCTTGGGTTGGCAAAGAGCTGCTCCCCCTTTTCTTCCCTCTCGCGGTTTACCTTCTCGAACCCCTCTATGGGCAGGTAGACCTCGCCGCGGACCTCGAGCCTTTTGGGGATGCTCATGGCCCCGCCGGCGCCCCTCACCGTTACGAGCCTCAGGGGGATGCTCTTTATGGTCCTGAGGTTCTGGGTCACATCCTCGCCAGTGTAGCCGTCTCCCCTCGTGGAGCCGCGGGTGAAGACACCGTCCTCGTATACAAGCTCGACGGCAAGCCCGTCCATCTTGGGTTCAGCGACGTATTCGATCTCACGTTCGGTATTTAGGAGCCTTTTTATCCGTTGGTCGAACTCAACGACCTCCTCTTCGGTGAATGCGTTGTTGAGGCTCAGCATGGGGACGGTGTGTTTTACGGTTCCGAACTCCTTGGCGGGCTCTGCCCCGACACGCTGGGTGGGGGAGTCGGATGTAACAAGAGAGGGGAATCTTTCTTCGATCGCCTCGAGCCTTCGCATGAGGCGGTCGAATTCGGCGTCGCTTATGACGGGGCTGTCCAGGACATAGTAGCGGTAGTTGTGGTAGTTTATCTCATCGCGAAGTCTTTCGGCCTCCTTGCGGGCCTCTTCCTCGCTCAACTCATTTACGTCCTTGGCCTGTTTCTTCATGTGGGTATTTTTAGCACAGCCGTATTCGTCCGTCAATCGGCATCTTGCGTGCGATTGACGTTGATATGCGTTGAGGTTATACTCTGTCCAGGCGTATCCATGCGGAGCAGTATCTATGGATCAGAAGAGTACCTTTTTAACCGCCATGGTACTCACCACCGCCGCTGGCCTTTCCACCACCGTGGGCAGCGCTATAGCCTTATTCTACAGGACACCGGGGCAGGTATACATGGCCTTTACGCTCGGATTCTCCGCTGGCGTGATGGTACTGGTGTCGTTTGTCGAACTCCTGCCGCAGGGGATGGCCGCCATCGGATTCGCCTGGGCCCATACGGCATTCTTCGTGGGCATGCTCGTGATGTTCATCGTGGATATACTACTGCCTCATACCTACATCCTTGAAGATTCAAGGCGGGCGGCTTCCCGGCGCGGCACCTCTCGGTTGTACAGCCGGGACACCGGGCGGCTCGGTAGGGCCTCGGTACTTGTTGCGCTCGGTGTGGCCATACACAACTTCCCCGAGGGCATGGTGACCTTCGCCGGCGCCATGAACGACGTGGACACAGGTATCGCACTTGCCGCAGCCATTGCCATACACAACATCCCGGAGGGCATAGCCGTGGCCGTGCCGGTATTCGCCTCCACGGGGAGTGCTTCGAAGGCCTTCAAGTGGTCGTTTCTTTCCGGTGTAAGCGAACCCGTGGGAGCACTTGCCGCCGGGCTGGTGCTCATGCGGTTCATGAGTGATACGGTACTCGGGTGGACCATGTGCGTGGTCGCCGGATTCATGGTCTTTATATCCTTCGACGAACTGCTTCCAGTGGCCCATTCGTACAGGAAGGAACACGTGGCCATAGCCGGGGTGATGTCCGGCATGATCGTCATGGCGGTGAGCCTCGCCCTCTTAGCCTAGCGGCCGGGAGAGATCAGTCCCATGGCCCTCAGTTCATCTTCGAGCTCGTCCATCGGAAGCCCAACCACGTTTGTATACGAGCCCTCTACCCTTTCCACAAATCTTGAGGCAGCCCCTTGAATCGCGTACGCGCCGGCCTTGTCGAGCGACTCTCCGGTTGCAATGTACTCATCGAGTTCACGCTCTCCGATCGCCTTCATCGTCACCCTGCTTTCGACCACCTTCAGTACACGCTCTCCGGTTGCGGCATCAAGGATGCAGAATGCGGTAAGCACAGCGTGCGTCCTGCCGCTCAACCGCCTGAGCATCCTACCTGCCTCGCCGGCATCGGACGGTTTGCCCAGTATATCGCCGTCAAGGACGACCACCGTGTCCGCGCTTATCACCGTAGCGTCACCTGTCCGGGCGGCCACCGTACGGGCCTTTTCGAGGGCGAGCCGCTTTACGTGTTCCGGCGCCGATTCCCCGGGTCTTATGCTCTCGTCCACATCTGCAGCTACGACATCGAAGTCACGGAAGAGTTTTAAGAGAAGTCCCTTGCGCCTGGGGGATGCGGATGCGAGGATTATCCTATCGGGTTTCATCAAATCGGCCAGGAAACCCCGAGCTTTTAAGCTCGGGGAGGAATGGCCGCCCGGAGCGAAGCCAGCTTTAGCTGGCGTAGCGGAGGCCATATCGCCTTAATAGTTTTCAGGATACCCTGGGCTTTAGCCCAGGGTGGTCATTTACGCATACATGGGTGTTCCTTGTAGACGAGATCCTCGTCGAGGCTGTAGGTATAGGGAAGTCCGTTCACCTTCCAGCCGTTTACGGTCCTGTGGCCGTTCGGGTCCTTTTCGCCTTCAAAGCTGTCGGTCATGTAATATACATTGCTGAAGCCGGCTTCCATGAGCAGTCGTGCCGCTTGAAGGGCCCTCGGGCCGCTCCTGCACATGGTTATGATCGTATCGTCCTTTTTGTACCGCTCTTTCACCTTGCGCACGAAGTCCCTGTTCACCTCCCAGGTCGGATAGAACTTGATTGGAATGTTGGGCACGCCGTTGGGCAGGTCGGGATGTCCCACGAATTCATACTCCGCCGTGGTCCTCACATCGACTATGAATGTGCCGTCGGGGTTTGCCACAACCATCCTGTAGGCCTCGAGCGAGGTCACACCCTTCGGCTCTTCAGCTGCCATGCCATCCGTGCAGGTGATCAGGATGAGCAGGAATACAAAGAGATAAGCTGCAAAGTGCTTCATATCCTTTCCTCCTTGCGGCCGGCTTGATCCGGATTCCTTACCGGGATCTTTACGCTCACGGCCCCTCTTACGTCCCCTACCTTAAATCCAGTTGCACGGTCCCCGGGATACCTTTCGGCGAGGAACCTCTCCACATCGTCCGGGATCTCGTCCTTTGAGCCGTGGCAGTTAAGGCAGAACTTCTTGGTTATTAGCGGTTTCATGTACCGGAGATATCTTCCACCGTCCTCCTCGACTATCTCGTAGTCCTCGAAGTCATCCGGGAGCATCCCCTTTTTTCTGAGCTTGTTGAACCTCTTGAGTCTCTTCTCCTCGTAGCGGTCCGGCCTGTTCATGGGATTCCGGTACTTGAGGCTCACCCTCCTGATGTAGTAGCCTGTTGATTCGTTGTATGAGCGTGCGATCTCTTGCGCTGCGACCGAGCATCCACGAACGGCCTTGATCAGCCCACCCTGTTCAAGGTGTGACTTCATGGCCGCCTTGGTTTCGCCCAAAAGAGCCTTTGTTACGCGCCTGCTCTCGGCCAGCGCCTCCTCGGCGGTAAGCATGCGGGGCTGTTCGTACGAGGTGCCGACGATAAAGACGGTCGTCAAGACGGACGCAACGATGGTAGAGTAGAAGATCCTTTTCAACATATCCATCCCCTCAGGTCCGTTGCCTGTTTGATCGTCGGCGACACCTTAAGAGCCCATAGGATCAAGGCCCGAACCTTTCCTCTTTCCACGGATCCCCGTGGTTATGGTAACCGCGTGATTCCCAGAAACCCCTTACATCCTCTTCGAGGAACTCCACTCCGCAGACCCACTTTGCGCTCTTCCAGAAGTACAGCCCCGGCACCACGAGCCTTGCCGGATAGCCGTGCTCGAGATCAAGCAGTTCCCCGTTGTGCTTGATTGCGAAGAGGACGTCTTCACGGAAGAACTCCTCAACAGGGATGTTCGTAGTGAATCCACCGCTGGCATGTACCAGTACATGGCGTGCGGCTGGATCGATACGGACGAGCTCCTTCAAGAGGGATGTGCTCACCCCCTCCCAGAGGTTGTCGAGCATCGACCACCCTGTAACGCAGTGTACGTCCGAAAGGACCTCGACCCTCGGAAGCGCCATGAACTCGTCGAAACCGATCGCCGTCTCCTCTGCGACGAGCCCGCTTATGGTGAAGGTCCATCTTGATGTGTCCGTATCCTGGACATCGCCGTGGTGCAGCACTGGCCATGACCCCGTAACCACCTGGCCGGGCGGGATCCTGTCGGGCCTTGAGATGTCCGGACTTTTGATGAGCCTCTTTTCCGCCATTCTCCAAATACACTACCATACACTCGACGGTTGTCAAGACATTGAAGCTTGGCTGCGTGGCGGAAACCCAGCCTGTTTCGTTATCCCGTCCCCATGGTTTACCCGAGGCTGTCGATCATGTTGTAGAGTTCGTTGTCTTCCTTGGCGATCCTCTGTGAAAGGGCGTTCGCTATGGCCTTGGTTTCACTGATGAACCCCGAGGGGTTCTTCTGGATATGGGCGGAGGTCGGCCAGTTCCGCACATACTTTGAAAACGCCTCCTGGATGCCTCCCATTTCGTCTATGAACCTCTTTGCGGTCGTGCGTACACGTTCGTCCTCATGGTTCAGGAGGCTCGGGTAAAGGTTCTTGTCCTCCATTGCCAGATGAACGGTCAGCTTACCGGCGAGCTTGGACAGCAGGCTGCGAACGCAGTTTGCATCATTCGCCAGCTCGCTTTCCTTCAAATGAGACGACATCTCGGTGGCGATCTGTAAAAGTTCCTTGTGCTGGGTTCTGAAGTTCGCTGTTTTGCTCACGTATCGATCCTCCTTTTTTTATGTATGCCTCTTCATGGTGAAAATACATCGAGCGACTGTCTGCGTATTACGCCCGGACAGGCATTCCCTCGGAAGCCCCGAGCACACGGCGAAAAACAAAGCGAGCGGGACACTAAGCAACAGAAGTTTTTTTATTATTTTTCGACAGTTAATGAGAATAACTTTATCTCTTTTTTTGGAAAATCCGGGGCGTTGATGAAGTGATGGTGCCGGAGGTGTATCAGGGGCAGTGAATGGAATGACGATGGAAACAAGGCGCGGTAGTGCAGGATACAGGAGGGCGCTGACCGTGATTGCATAATCCCCTCCTGGATGTTATCATACCCCTTATGATTTATCTCGACAATGCCGCAACATCATACCCGAAGCCCGAGTGCGTACACACGAGGGTCGACGAGGTCCTGAGAAAGATAGGCGGCAACCCCGGAAGGGGCAGCCACCGTATGGCACTCGAGGCGGGCCGTGTCATCTTTTCGACGCGCGAGGCGCTGGCAAGGCTTCTGAACGTACCGGACGCCTCGCGCCTGGTCTTTACCAAGAACGCCACCGAGGCCGTGAACATTGCGCTCAAGGGGTTGTTGAGGCGCGGAGACCATGTCGTCACTACATCGTTTGAGCACAACTCCGTGGCAAAGACCTTGAGGAGGCTTGAGCGGGAGGGGGTCAGTGTCACGAGGGTCAGGGGAAGGAGGCCCGATCTTGTGGAGGCCTGCGAGATAGAAGAGGCCCTTACCGACAGTACAAGGCTTGTTGCGGTGGTGCACGCCTCGAATGTCTTCGGTACGATCCAGCCGGTGGCCGAGATAGCAGAAGTCCTCAGGAAGCGTGGAGTGCTGCTCATGGTGGACGGGGCCCAGACCGTGGGTGCGCTCGAGGTAGACCTCGGGAGCCTGGGCGCGGACGTATTCGTCGGCACGGGCCACAAGGCGCTCTTCGGCCCTCAGGGCACGGGTTTCCTTTACCTCGCAGAGGGGGTCGAACCCGAGCCGCTTGTGGACGGCGGCACCGGTGAGCTTGACGATCTGCTCGAGATACCGGACAGGCTCGAGGCCGGCACCATGAACACGCCCGGCATAGGGGGGCTGGGAGCAGGGGTCGGGTTCGTACTGGACGAGGGTGTCGCCAGGATAAGGGAGCACGAGGTTCGTCTCGTGCGCAGGATCATGGACGGGCTTGCGGGTATAGGGGGGATATCCATCCTCGGCACGCCCGAACCGGACGAGAGGGCCTCGCTCGTTACCTTCAACATAGATGGCATCGCGCCGGAGGAGGTCGGCACCAGGCTGGACAGGGACTTCGCCGTCATGGTGAGGAGCGGAGCGCACTGCGCGCCGTCCGCGCACAGGATGGCCGGTACGTATCCAAAGGGTGCGGTGAGGGTGAGCCCAGGATACTTCAATACAGAGGATGACATAGAGGCGTTTTTGCAAGCAGTGGCCTCTATCGCTGCAGGTTGACCATGCTTGTCCTCGGAATAGAATCATCGTGTGACGATACAGGCGCCGCCGTCGTGAGGGACGGACGCGAGGTCCTTTCGACCGTCGTGGCATCCCAGGATACGCTTCACGCCGAGTACGGGGGCGTGGTGCCGGAGCTCGCATCCCGGAGGCACATCGAGACGATAATCCCGGTCGTCGAAGAGGCGTTGAAGAGGGCCGAAAGGGGCATCGATGATATCGACGCCATAGGGGTGACGCAGGGCCCGGGGCTTGTAGGCTCGATCCTCGTGGGCCTTTCCTTTGCAAAGGCCGTGGCCTACGTGAAGGACAAGCCCTTTGTCGGGGTAAACCACATCGAGGCCCATCCCCTGGCCGTTTTCCTTGACGAGGGGGGCGAAGAAAAGGAGGTCCCTGCATTTCCGTTCGTTGCGCTGGTCGTCTCCGGCGGGCATACCTCGCTCTTGCTGGTCGAAGACTACACCGACTTCACCGTTCTGGGACGCACGCGCGATGACGCCGCTGGAGAGGCCTTTGACAAGGTGGCGAAGCTCCTCGGGCTCGGCTATCCAGGCGGGGTGGCCATCGACAGGCTGTCGAAGGAGGGGGATCCGGGCTACGTGGAGTTCACCAGGCCGCTCATCGCCAAGGGAAGCCTCGAGTTCAGCTTCAGCGGGCTCAAGACCGCGGTCCTGAACAAGGTAAAGGGGTTCGGCGGGGGTGAGATGCCGCCGGAGGTCGTAAGGAACATCGCCGCCAGCTTCCAGGAGGCCGTGGTGGACGTGCTTGTAGAGAAGGCCGCATGGGCGCTGGAGGCCACATCCACGCGCGATCTCGTGGTGGCTGGAGGGGTCGCCTGCAATTCGCGGCTCAGAAAGAAGCTTAAGGATATGGCTGAAATGGAAGGAGCAAGGCTCTTTGTTCCACCGCCGCGCTTTTGCAGCGACAACGGGGCGATGGTGGCTGCCTGCGCATACCACCTCCTTAAAAGGGGCGAGAGGGGCGGTCTAGACATGAACGCCCAGCCCTCGTGGAAGGAGTGAGAAGAGCCCGGCAGCCGATTACGCGTGGAAGTACGGCCCGTATGGAAGAGTCGATGTACAGAACCTATCCGAAGAAACGTTACGGGCAGCACTTTCTCGTCGACGGGAACGTCATACGGAAGATCGTATCCATAGCCCGTGTCGGCAAAGACGAGGATGTCATCGAGGTGGGGCCCGGACTCGGGGCGCTGACGGCGGCGTTGCTGGATGCCGGGGCTCACGTGGTGGCGGTCGAGGTGGACAGGCTCCTCTGTGAGAGGCTTGAAGAGAGGTTCCAGGGGGTTGAGAACCTTGAGCTCATCTGTGAGGACGCCCTCAAGGTCTCGTTCGTAGAACTTAAGAGGAAGCGCAACGGTAGTAGGTTCAAGGTCGTATCGAACCTGCCCTACAACATATCCGGACCTATACTGGTGAAGTTCCTCGAGGAACGCGAGGCGTTCACGGAGCTTTTCCTGATGCTGCAGAAAGAGGTGGCCTTGAGGCTCGTGGCAGATCCCGGCACCAAGGATTACGGTGTCCTTTCAGTGCTTGCGCGGGCGTATGCGGATTCGAGGTGCGAGTTTAACGTATCTCCAGGTTGTTTCAGGCCGAAACCCAGGGTGGATTCGACCGTAGTAAGCCTCAGGGTGCTCGATCGTCCCAGGGTTCCGCCGGATCTGGAGCGTTACTTCAAGAGGGTCTTAAGGTGCGCCTTCGGCCGGAGGAGAAAGACGCTCCTCAATGCGCTCAGGGCCCTCGGTGCGGACGCAACCGCTGTTGAGAGGGCGCTTGCGAGGGCCGGCATAGACCCCAAAAGGCGTGGAGAAACACTCGGGGTCGAGGAGTACATAGACCTTACACGGTCCCTTCTGGAGTCGGGTGCCTTCAGGTAGAGGGCCGTCAGTTCGCTGTACATTTTCATGTGACAGGATAAAGCACTTGTTCTTGACTTTTTATCCCGTCATGAGATAATTTTTTTGTCACCATGCAGAAGGCACGATATATCGCTGTAGAAGGTCCCATAGGGGTCGGCAAGACCAGCCTCACCGAATTCCTGGCAGAGGAGATGAGCGGCAGAACGCTCCTGGAAGAGGTCGACACAAACCCGTTCCTCTCCAATTTTTACAGTGATATAAAGAAGTATGCGTTCCAGACCCAGCTTTTTTTCCTTCTGAGCCGCTACCAGCAGCAGCTGGAGCTCAACCAGTGCGACCTCTTCAACACGAACGTCATATCCGACTACCTCTTTGCCAAGGACAGGATCTTCGCCTATCTGAACCTCGATGAGAACGAGCTGGGGCTGTATGAGCAGGTCTACAGGCTCCTTGACGCCAGGATACCGAAGCCGGACCTTGTCATTTATCTGCAGGCCTCAAGCGAGGTCCTGCTTGAAAGGATAAGGAAGAGGAACAAGGACTATGAACGGAATATAAGCGAGGAGTATCTGAACAGGCTCGTCGACGCATACAACAAGTACTTCTTCTATTACAGCGATACACCGCTTCTGGTCGTGAACACGACCGAGATAGATTTCGTAAACAACCCCTCGGACTTGTCCAACCTGGTAAGGGAGATAAAGTCCATTAAGGGGGGCACGCAGCACTACATACCGCTTGGATCCGGGCGTTAGTCGAGGACCGGGACGGGTTGCCGGATGAAACCGGCAGGATTTTGCTGGAAGCACTACGGGTGCGGTCATATAGTGCCCGAGTAGTGCCCGAGGCTTCCTGTTCGAGACCTTCCGTCCCTTTGCGCGGGAGGTTTTTTTATGCTTTCTTCTGAAGAAAAAAAGAGGGAATGAAGATGGAGAAGATGACTGTCCCAGGCATAATGGGGATGAAGGAGAAGGGGATAAGGATAGCGGCCCTTACTGCCTACACCTACTCCATGGCGCGCATACTGGACAGCGCCGGGATACCGCTTGTCCTTGTGGGGGATTCGGTCGGCATGGTGGAGGCAGGTTACACAACGACGTTGCCTGTGACGATGGACGAGATGGTCTACCATACACGGGCCGTCTCCAGGGGGTGCAGGAACGCCCTGGTGGTGGCGGACATGCCGTTCATGTCGTATCAGGTGAGTGTTGAGAGGGCCGTTGAGAACGCCGGCAGGCTCGTCAAGGAAGGCGGGGCAGGCGCGGTCAAGGTGGAGGGGGGTGTGAGGACGGCGGCCGCGATAAGGGCCATTACCGGCATAGACATACCGGTGATGGGGCATATAGGGCTCACCCCCCAATCCGTGCACAGGATGGGTGGCTACAGGATCCAGGGGCGCGGCAGGGATGACGCCCGAAGGCTCCTCGATGACGCGAAGGCCGTGGAGGATGCCGGTGCCTTCTCCGTCGTGCTCGAGGGCATGCCGGCGGAGCTCGCGAGAGAGATAACCGCGGCCCTTTCCATCCCGACGATAGGCATAGGGGCCGGGCCCTGTTGCGACGGACAGGTGCTCGTCCTGAATGACATGCTGGGACTCGACTGCGACGGTAGACCGCCGAAGTTTGTTAAGAGATACGCAGCCCTCGCAGAGGTCATAAAAGGCGCGGTTGCGGAGTACAAGGAAGAGGTCATGGACGGGGCGTTCCCCTCGAGTGAACACTGCTACTGATCGGCGGGCGGGTGTGAACCGATGAAGGTAATCGAGAGGATCGCGGATATGAAGGCTTTATCGAGGCTTGCGGCTGGACGCGGCAAGAAGGTTGTGCTGGTGCCGACGATGGGCGCGCTGCACGAGGGGCACCTGATGCTTCTAAGAAAGGGTCGGGAGCTCGGGGATGTGCTCGTCGTCAGTATCTTCGTGAACCCGGCCCAGTTCGGTCCTGGTGAGGATTACTCGAGGTACCCGAGGGATATAGAAAGAGACCTCGCCTTGGCCCGGAAGGAAGGGGTGGATGTGGTCTTCAGTCCCAGGGCAGAAGAGATGTACCCCGGTGGTTACCAGACCTTCGTTGATGTGGAGGAGCTTTCACGCCGCCTTTGCGGGCTTTCAAGGACCGGTCACTTCAGGGGGGTTGCAACCGTTGTCGTAAAGCTCTTCAACATCGTCCTGCCGCGCGTGGCGGTCTTCGGGCTCAAGGACTACCAGCAGCAGCTCGTCATAAAGAGGCTGGTAAGGGACCTGAACATGGATGCGGAGATTGTCACGGTGGAGACCGTAAGGGAAGGGGACGGGCTGGCCATGAGCTCGAGGAACAGGTACCTCGGGGAAGCGGAGCGGAAGGCCGCGGCCTGCATACCCAGATCCATGGTTGCGGCCGGCGAGCTTTTTGCAGCCGGAGAGAGGGACGTGGAGAAGTTGATCGGCAGGATGAGGGGGATCATCGATGAAGAGCCGTTGGCCGCGGTGGATTACCTAAAGATCTGCGATCCGGTAACCCTCGACGAACTCGGCGAGGCGGATGAAGGCTCGCTGGTCGTCCTGGCCGTCAAAATAGGCGGCACAAGGCTCATTGACAATTGTATATTGGGCCGGAATTGTGTTAAAATTCGAAATTAAACAGCTTGCCTCGGGCAAGTGTTTTTGGGTTTTTTATCCGCGAAAAAGCATCGTTTAAGGAGGAAGTGTGGACATGCAGCGCATCATGCTCAAGAGCAAGATACACAAGGCGCGGGTTACTGATGCGGATCTCGATTATGAAGGCAGCGTGGCGATAGATGAATCCCTGCTCGAGACCGCCGGGATCCTACCTTACGAGAAGGTCGAGATATACAACATAACCAACGGCAACCGTTTTCAGACCTACGCAATCGTCGCTCCGAGGGGAAGCGGCGAGATATGTATAAACGGGGCCGCAGCCCATCTGGCAACCAAAGGCGATACGGTCATAATCGCAAGTTACGCCCAGATGGCCGAAGACGAGGCGAGAAGCCACAATCCGGTACTGGTCTATGTAGATGAGAACAATTCGATCAAGGACGTAAAGCAGTCCGTTGCCGGCGGGGTATGAAAAAGAGTATAAAGAGATACTTCGTAACGGGGCTCGTCATAGTCATTCCGCTCTACATCTCATTCTATGTGTTCATGACCATAGTGAACTTCATAGATTCCATCGTATACCTGCTCCCTGTCCCGCTGAGACCGGATACGTATCTTCCGTTCCACATACCGGGAATAGGCCTGGTGATCACCGCTGTCGGCATATTCCTGGTCGGTGTGGTGGCGACGAACTTCCTGGGCAAAAAACTCGTAGATCTGGGCGAGAAGATCCTTGACTGGATACCGCTCCTCAGAACGATCTACAGGGCGACGAAACAGTTCATGCAGACGTTTTTCAGGAAAGACAGCGCGGGGTTCAGCAGGGTCGTACTGCTCGAGTATCCGAGAAAGGGCATCTATTCGCTTGCATTCGTAACAAGCAGGACCAAGGGAGAGATGCAGGAGATGACCGGCGAGGATACCATAAACGTGTTCATCCCGACCACACCGAATCCGACCTCCGGCTTCTACCTTGCGGTCCCTGAAAAAGACGTCCGCCCCTTGAACATGAGCGTGGAGGATGCCTTCAAGGTCATCATGTCAGGCGGTGTCATAGTGCCCGGTTCTGACGGGGACATGTGATGATACGCTCTTCTTCTTTTTCTTTCCGTTGTCGTACGGTTTTGCGAATATGTGTGTTTCCGGCTTTGTCAGGTGGACCTCTTAAAAAGTTTTATGAGAGAAAGGAGCCTTAAGTGGAAAAGAACATCGATGAACTCTGCATCAACACATTACGCTTTCTCGCCGTTGATGCCGTTGAAAAGGCCAAGTCGGGGCATCCAGGCATGCCCATGGGTGATGCGGCCATGGCCTACGTGTTGTGGACGAGGTTTCTGAGGCACAATCCGCGGAACCCGCAATGGCCGGGCCGTGACCGTTTCGTGCTCTCGGCCGGTCACGGCTCCATGCTCCTTTACGCCCTCCTTCACCTTACCGGATACGACCTTTCCCTTGAGGACCTCAAGAACTTCAGGCAGTGGGGAAGCCATACCCCGGGGCATCCCGAGTATGACCCGAAAAGGGGTGTGGAGACAACCACCGGTCCGCTCGGCCAGGGCTTTGCAAACGGGGTGGGGATGGCGATTGCGCAAAGATACCTCGCCGACCGTTACAACAGGCCGGGCTACAACCTCTTCGACTACCGTGTCTATGCAATAACGAGCGACGGCGACATGATGGAGGGCATATCGAATGAGGCGGCAAGCATCGCCGGTCACCTCGGGCTCGGCAATATCATATATCTCTACTCGGACAACCGGATAACCATCGAAGGTTCGACGGATCTCAGCTTTACCGAGGATGTGGCCGAGAGGTTCGAGGCGTTGGGATGGCACGTACAGAAGGTAGGAGGCAACGACCTCGACGGGGTGGCTGACGCCATACAGGACGCCATAAACGAGACCGAGCGCCCCTCTCTTATAGTGGCGCGCACCTTCATAGGTTTCGGAAGCCCCAACAAGCAGGATACACCCGATATACACGGCGCACCGCTTGGCGCAGAAGAGGTGAGGGAGACAAAGAAGAAGCTCGGCTGGCCGCTTGAGCCAGCCTTCTACATACCGGAGGAGGCGCTCAAGAGGTTCAGGTGCGCCGTCGAAGACGGGCGTGTGCTCGAGGACGAATGGAACGAGGTGTACGAGAAGTACTCCGAGGAGTATCCGAAGCTCGCCGCTGAGCTGAAGGATCTTCTGGAGGGCAGGATCGACGAGGGGTGGGCTGAAGACCTACCCTCGTTCAGGCCCGAGGACGGGCCCATGGCAACAAGGAGCGCTTCCGGAAAGGTCCTGAACGCCGTCGCCCCGAAGCTGCCGTTCCTCGTAGGCGGCTCTGCGGACCTTGCGCCGTCGAACAACACCTATCTCAAGGGTATGGGTGACTTCCTGCGCTCTGGTGTGGGCAGAAACCTGCACTTCGGGGTCCGCGAACATGCGATGGGAGGGATAATGAACGGCATGGCGCTCGGCGGTATGATCGTACCCTTCGGCGGTACATTTCTTGTCTTCTCCGACTACATGCGTCCCGCCATAAGGCTTGCCGCCCTCTCCGGGCTGCACGTGGTTTACGTATTCACGCACGACTCCATAGGCCTCGGCGAGGACGGCCCCACGCACCAGCCCATAGAACACTTGGCATCCCTTAGGGCCATACCGAACCTCTTGGTGATAAGGCCTGCGGATGCGGCCGAGACGGTCGAGGCGTGGAAGGCGGCCCTGAGATGCAGGAAGGGCCCGGTGGCGCTGGTACTCACCCGTCAGAAGCTTCCGGTAATAGACAGAAGGAGGTACGGATCCTCGGACGCGAGCCGGCTCGAGCGGGGGGCGTACGTTATCGCCGATCCACCCGGGGAAACACCGCGGCTGATAATAATTGCAACCGGTTCTGAGGTGGCGCTTGCCCTGGATGCCTATGAAGGGCTCATTGAAAAGGGCATACCCACGCGGGTCGTGAGCATGCCCAGCTGGGAGTTGTTCGATGCACAGGACAAGGAGTACCGTGACTCCGTACTTTTGCCTGGTGTCAGGGCAAGGCTTGCGGTGGAGGCGGCTTGCCCGATGGGCTGGCACAGGTACGTCGGGGACGGAGGGGACGTAATAGGCATCAACACCTTTGGGGCGTCGGCGCCTTGCAACGTACTATTCGAGAAGTACGGATTTACGGTCGGGAACATTGTCTCCAGGGCAATGGGGCTCATCAAGACCGTTTAGTTTCGTGTCGTTTCTTGACAGGGGGCAGAAAGCGGTTTACTATTTATGAATCATGCCCGATGTCATGAAAATAGACCTCTCGCTCGGACCGTTCCAGGCACAGGTGCTTTCCCGCATCGAGAAGCTGGCAGAAGAAGGCTTCTCCGCAAGGCTCTGGAGAAAGGACCCCACCTTATGGAAGGACTCTTCTAAAGATATGATCCAGGGGGCGCTCGGGTGGCTCGATGTGCCCCTTGCGATGAAGCGCGAGGCCGGAGAGATCGGCCGTTTCGCCACATCGGTGAAAGAGGCGGGCTTCAACCATGCCGTACTCCTCGGGATGGGTGGATCAAGCCTGGCCCCAATGGTCTTTTCGAATACGTTCGGCAGCATGCCAGGCTACCCAGAGCTCCTGGTCCTGGACTCTACAGACCCCGAGGCCGTAAAGCGTGTGGAGCGGATGACGGACCCGCTCAAAACCCTTTTCATAGTTGCGAGCAAATCCGGAACCACCATAGAGCCGCTCAGCTTCTTCGACTACTTCCATGACATCGTATCCAGACACAAGGCGCAATCTCCCGGCGATAACTTTATCGCCATAACCGATCCCGGAACGGGCCTTGAGGATCTGTCCAAGAGGCTCGGATTCCGCCGCGTCTTCTTGAACCCGCCGGACATAGGCGGGAGGTACTCGGCGCTTTCGTACTTCGGTATCGTCCCGGCTTCCATGACGGGCATATACTTGGAGAAGCTGTTCGAGTGTGTCGACGAGGCGGTCCGGGCATGCGGGCCGGATGTCGATGGAGCCGAAAATCCTGGGGTTTTGCTCGGTGCCTGTCTGGGCGTTCTTGCACAGGCCGGCAGGGACAAGGTCACCTTAGTGGTGTCAGAAGGGATCGAGGTCCTCGGCTTGTGGATAGAGCAGCTCCTCGCCGAGAGTACGGGCAAGGAGGGCAAGGGGCTCGTGCCGGTCACGGGCGAACCCTTGGGTGCCCCCGTCGACTACGGGCCTGACAGGGTCTTTGTCCGTATAGGGCTCAGGGGGGACGATGAGGGCCTACCCGAACTGGATGCGCTCAAGGACGCCGGCCACCCGGTCTTGTCCATGGAGCTCGACGACAAATACCGTCTCGGTGGGGAGTTTTTCAGATGGGAGGTTGCGACCGCGGTTGCAGGCTCCATACTCGGGATAAACCCGTTCGACCAGCCGGATGTGGAGGATGCGAAAAGGAGGACGCGGGCCTATCTGGAGATGATGCAGGCCGGGGAGGCGCCACGGGCCCTTGAGGCCTCGGTCGAAGCCTCCAAGTTCACGCTTTCGTTTGCAGGTCCTCTGCGGGATGCGGCCGCGGGTGCCGCCGCCCCGGAGGAGGCGTTGCGGAGGTTTACAGCCTTCTTGGAGCAGGGCTCCTATCTTGCGGTGTTGCCGTATATAGACCCCTGGGATGAGGAGTTCTCCGGGGCCGTTACCTCCATGCGCAGGTTCGTAAAAGAGAGGTTCAAGGTTGCGACACAGTTCGGCTACGGCCCCAGGTACCTTCACTCAACAGGCCAGCTTCACAAGGGCGGGCCGCCGAACGGCGTCTTTCTTATCATAATACCAAGCAGGGACACGGGGTACGACGGGGTGGAGATCCCGGGCAAGGGCTATACATTCCGGGACCTCGAGCTGGCCCAGGCTGTGGGTGACATGGAGGCCCTTGCCGCAAGGCAAAGGCCGGTGGCCGTGCTGGGCCTGCGCGGCACCTGTTCCGAGGAGCTTGTAGAGTCTTTCAAGGACTTTGAATCACTCCTTGAAACAGCCGTGGCAGGTTGACCTTCCACGGCCGGCGGACAGCGCCTTTCAGCACGGTGGAATCCTTTTGTTTTTCTTCAGCGGACCTTTGAACATGCATCGCGAGCACATTACCCGCAGCGGGCCGCGCGGGGGTTAGCGAGCGAAATGAAAAAGGAGACTCTTTATGCACGTCGGTATGATCGGGCTCGGCCGTATGGGCATGAACATGACAAGGAGGCTTCTTGCCGGGGGACACGATGTCACGGTCTACAACAGGACCCCTGACAAGGTCCGGTCGGCGGAGAAGGAGGGGGCCCGTGGGGCGTATTCCTTGGAGGATCTTGCCGGGCTTCTTACACCACCGAGGATCGTGTGGATAATGGTCCCTGCCGGGGCCCCGGTGGATGAGGTCATCGGGGGTATCAGGGACCATCTCGAAATAGGCGACATTATAGTAGACGGCGGAAACTCCTTTTACAAGGACGACATTAGGCGCAGCGCCGCACTCAAGGGCAGTGGGATAGATTACGTGGATGTCGGCACAAGCGGCGGCATCTGGGGGCTGAAGGAGGGGTATTGCCTCATGGTGGGCGGGGAGAAAAGGGTCTTTAACCATCTTGAGCCTGTATTCGAAACACTCGCCCCGCCGGAGGGCTACCTCTACTGCGGTCCGAGTGGAGCGGGACACTTCCTTAAGATGGTCCATAACGGTATAGAATATGCGCTCATGGAGGCCTATGCTGAGGGTTTCGAGCTCATAGACGCCTCACCCTACGGTGTGGAGCTGGACTATTCCAGGGTGGCGCACCTCTGGAACAGGGGCAGTGTGGTAAGGTCATGGCTGCTTGAGCTGCTTGAAGAGGCCTTCAGGAAGGACGAGACCCTTGAGTCCATAGAGGGTTATGTCGAGGATTCGGGCGAGGGCAGATGGACCGTGCAGGAGGCCGTGGCACTCGGGGTGAGTCTGCCGGCGATAAGCACCGCGCTCTTCAGAAGGTTCCGTTCCCGCCAGGATGCGTCATTTGCCGAGAAGATACTTGCTGCGTTGAGGAGGGAGTTCGGTGGGCATGCGGTGAGGACGAGCGCAAAGGAAGCTATTGAGAAATAATGAAGGCAACCCATGCCTTGTCAATGTACAAAGGAGGTTCGGATTGGCCCAGAGTTCCCGTAAAGAGGTGATAAAGGTTGTCCTTGCAGGGGACATAGGAGGAACAAAGACGGATCTTGCGCTGTTCAGGATAGAGGACCCCGGCGGGACGCCCCTCAGAGAGTCGAGGTTCGCAAACGTCGACTACAAGGGCCCTGAAGATGTGATAGAGAGCTTCCTTCAGGATGCACGGCGAGGGGAGGTTGCATTCGATATCCTTGCCGCAGTCTTCGGGGTCGCTGCCCCGGTGGAGGAGAAGACCTGCAGGTTGACGAACATCGACTGGCTCGTTGACGGCAGGGAGATCATGAGGATAGTGGGGACGTCGAGGGTGGAGTTGATAAACGACCTTGTAGCAACGGGCTGGGGGTTGCCGCTACTTTCTGCAGGGGACTTGTGTACCATCAACAAGGGGGCTCGCAGGCAGGGCAATGCCGCGCTTATCGCGGCGGGTACCGGTCTCGGAGAGGCGGTCCTTTTCTGGGACGGGGTCTCGTACAGGGCCTCTGCATCAGAAGGAGGGCATACGGACTTCGCCCCGCGCAACCCGGTGGAGATGGGCTTGCTCTCGTTCCTGATGGACAGCTTCGGACACGTAAGCTACGAGAGGATAGTATCGGGGCCGGGGCTCGTAAATATCTACGGTTTTCTTGCGAGACCGGAAGGGGTCCCTGAACGCATACGAAAACGCTTCAAGGAGGAAGACCCTGCATCGGTCATAGCCGACGAGGCACAGAAGGCCGACGGGGATGCGACGTGCAGGGAGGCGCTCGATATCTTCGTATCCGTCCTGGGGGCGGAGGCAGGAAACCTCGCATTGAAGACACTTGCCGTGGGCGGGATATACGTTGGAGGCGGCATTCCCCCCAAGATCATGAAGATCATTGGGGATGGACTCTTCATGGAGGCCTTCGTGGACAAGGGCAGGTTCAGGGACTTTCTCTCCAGCATACCGGTTCATGTGATAATGAACCCCAAGACGGCGCTCATAGGTGCCGCTAACTACGGATCTTCCCTCATTGAACACAGGGAGCTGAGTCTCGCGGTATCCGGTTAATATCCTTTCCCTTTCGGGCGGATGCCGGATCCGTTCCACGTGGTCCTTTGCCGCTTCCACTAAAGTCCATGACACTCTATGTCTTAAGGGATATCGATGAGTTGAGCCGGAAGGCTGCGGCCATGGTGTCAGGGGGCGCATCGAAGAAAGAGGCGCCAAGCCCCTTCACCCTGGTTCTGTCGGGCGGCAGCACGCCGGTAACCCTATACCGTATGCTCGCCGCACCACCATACCGTGACGACATGCCGTGGCACAGGGTGCACCTTTTCTTCGGCGACGAGAGGTGCGTAGGCCCCGAAGACAGCGCGAGCAACTACCGGATGGTAAAAGAGACGCTACTCTCACATATTAGCATACCCCCTGAGAACGTACACAGGATAAGGGGGGAGCTCGAGCCAGCGGAGGCGGCGCTTGAGTACGAACGGGAGTTGAGGCGCTTTTTCGGGGAGGTGGATCTCCCAGTCTTCGACATGGTGCTCCTGGGGCTCGGGAGGGACTGCCACACGCTGTCCATGTTTCCGGGGTCGGCTGCACTCGATGAGGAGGATAGGCTTGTCAAGGAAAACTACATAGAAGCCCTGGGAAGCTGGAGGGTGACCATGACCTTCCCGCTTGTAAACAATGCGTCGAATATCGTATTCCTGGTTGCGGGCCGCGACAAGGCCGGGGCCTTGAAGGAGGTTATCGAGGGGGACTACGCACCCGATGCCGTTCCGGCCCAGAGGGTGAGGCCCGGAATGGGGGAGGTTGTGTGGCTCGTTGATGACGGCGCAGCTGCGCTTCTCGGGAACAAAAGAGGATGAAAAAAGGCGCCTATTCAGGCGCCCTTACGTTGGTATGGCACTTCGTGCAATGATACAGGGGAAAGGCCTTTATGGAGTTGTGACATGAACCGCAGTACTTGCCTTCCATGTTCTTCTTCATGGATATGTCGTTTGCACCGCGTTTTTTCTTGAATATCCTGGGGTGGCAGTCCTGGCACTTGAGCTTTTTCTCATGCAGGGTGTGGGGAAAAATCACTGGCCCCACACCTGCCTTCTTCATGCTGTGGATCTTGCTCTGAAGCTTCATATCACCCAGGCCGGCGGCTTGAAGCCCGCCGACCTGGATCAATACGAAAAGGAGCGTCAGCGATATCAGTGTTCTTATCATCGCTGGCTACTTCTTGGATGTCTTTTTCGGCACGGTGTGGCACCTCTGGCAGTCGGTGAGCGGGAAGGCTACCTTGCCGTGGCACCTTCCGCACCACTTGCCCTGGGTGATGCCGACCATTGACATGTTGTTTGCTCCCCTTGCCGGTATGAATATAGGGCCACCCTTGGTCGCGTGGCAGACCTCGCACTTGAGCCAGTAGGTGTGTATCCAGTGCGGATACTTGACGTCGTTGACGTAGTCGCCCTTGGCCTCTATGATCACGTCAAGGTCCATGGGAGGCATCTCCACCTCGTTGGGGTCGAGGGAGCCCTTGGGCTTGATTAGGTTCTTCTTGACTATCTCTGCCCAGTCTATGAGGCCGAACTTGTCCTTTGGAAGCCCCTCTGCCTCGAGGGCGGCAGGGTGCCATCCGCGTCCCATCTGGTATGCCTTGCTCGGCGGTCTGGACGGATCCCCCACACCGGCGAGTTCACCGGAGGTTCCCAGGTACAGAATGCTCGTCGGATCGGTGGGGTCAACTATCTTTGTCACCTTTTGCTTCTTGGGCTTTATGGGGGCGGGTTTGGCCGCCGGCTCGGGCGCCGGTGCAGGTTCAGGTGCAGGTGCCTCGGCAGCGGCCGGCTTTTCCGCAGGAGCCGCTGCGACCTCCTCGGCAGGAGGTGCCTCTGCCGGTTGCTCGCTCACCTGGCTTGGAGGCACACAGCCTCCGACCAGAAGAGCAACGGATATAAGGAACAGAAGACTCAGATATATCTTATGGCTTAATGTCGCTCTCATCGAAAATCCTCCTTTCAAAAAGCGGACTATTCGCCTTCATACGAATGGCATCTGTCGCAATAAAGCGGCTCCCAGGCTATCATGCCGTTGTGGCACTTGCCGCAGAACTCGCCGTTCATTATCTTCGTCATATTTATGTCGTTCGCACCTGCCCTTAATACAAAAATATCCTCGTGGCAGACCTTGCACTTGAATCTAATTCTATGGAACCAGTGCGGGAACACTACAGGTTTAACCCCGGCCTTTTTCATACTTTCTATCTTGTTGTCAAGGACTATGTCGCCGTACTCGGCGAAGCTCGGGCCCACAAGGATCATGCTCCAGGTGATACAGGCCAGGAGGAGCGTCAAAAATCCTCTCTTGTTCATTTACTTGCCTCCTTAAGTTTTGTGGTGATTTCCCTTATCTGCTGGCTTGGTTGTGGTCTGTATTTTGGTTGTGGTCTGTATTATAGACGAATACATGGGCGGGTTGTCAAGTCAAAAATGGCCTCTTCTTTCCTTATAATAAATTGAAAACAAAGGACTTGTGTGGTATAAGAGTTCGATTGCGGCCCATGTAGAGATGTTGTTGTTTGCTGAGGGTCTTAAGACAGCGTTGAAAGGGAGGGGGTTTCTTGGAAAGACTTGATGATTGGCGGCGAAGCTGCATGTGCGGTGAGGTCTCAGGCGACCTCATGGACAAAGAAGTGACGTTGATGGGATGGGTCCAGAGGAGAAGGGACCACGGCGGGCTTATCTTCGTTGACCTGAGGGACCGTGAGGGGATAGTGCAGCTCGTCTTCAACCCGGAGGAGCAGGCGGAGGTGCACAAGAGGGCGCATGCCATCAGGAACGAGTATGTAGTTGCGGTCAAAGGCGTTGTGTCTAAGAGGCCGGAAGGGACCGAGAACCCTGCGCTCAAGACCGGTGGGGTCGAGGTAAGGGTGAGGGAGCTTAAGATACTCAGCGAGGCGGCGGTGCCGCCGTTCATAATCGAGGACGATACGGACGCCGGGGAGGACATAAGGCTCAGGCACAGGTATCTCGATCTCAGGAGGCCGGTGCTGCAGAAAAACCTCGTCCTGCGCCACAGGGTCTGTCTGAGCGCAAGGAACTACCTCTCTCAGAACGGCTTCATAGAGATGGAGACCCCTGTGCTTACAAAGAGCACCCCGGAGGGTGCGAGGGACTTTCTGGTGCCGTCGAGGCTCAACCCCGGCCACTTTTACGCGCTGCCCCAGTCGCCCCAGCTCTTCAAGCAGATACTCATGGTATCCGGCTTTGATCGTTATTTTCAGATAACCAGATGCTTCAGGGACGAGGACCTGCGCGCGGACCGTCAGCCGGAGTTCACGCAGATAGATGTTGAAATGAGCTTCGTTGACAGGGAAGATGTCATCGCCTGCATGGAGGGGCTGATCGCGCGTATGTTCAAGGATGCGCTGGGCGTGGAGCTTGAGGTCCCCTTTGAGAGGCTCACCCACGACGAGGCGGTCGGAAGATACGGGCTCGACGCCCCTGATACAAGGTTCGGCCTGGAGCTTGTGGACGTAACGGATATCGTAAGGGGGGCGGGCTTCAAGGTCTTTGCCGCCGTGGCGGAGAAGGGCGGTGTCGTAAAGGCCGTCAATGCAAAGGGATGCGCCGGTTTCACCAGAAAGGAGCTCGATGAGCTCACCGAACTCGCGGCCCTGTACGGGGGCAAGGGACTCGCGTGGGTGAAGATCGTGGACGGTGGCTGGCAGTCGCCGATTGCGAAGTTCTTCACCGACGACGAGAAGAGGGCGATAGAGGCCGCGGTCAGGGCCGAAAAAGGAGACCTTGTCTTCTTCTCCGCCGACAGGAGGGAGGTGGCGAACCCTGTGCTCGGCAGGATAAGAAACGAGCTCGGCAGGCGGCTCAACCTTATCCCTAAGGAAGGGTTCAGCTTCGTGTGGGTCACGGACTTTCCGATGTTCGAGTACGACGAGGCCGAAAAACGCTACTACGCGGTGCACCACCCGTTCACCTCGCCAATGGACGAGGATATAGGGAAGCTCGACAGCGCCCCGCTCGAGGTAAGGGCCAAGGCTTACGACATCGTGCTCAACGGTGAGGAGATAGGCGGCGGCTCCATAAGGATACACGACCAGGGGGTTCAGACGAAGATATTCGAGCTTCTCGGCATGGGCAGTGGGGAGGCCCGGGAGAAGTTCGGTTTTCTCCTCGACGCCCTCTCCTTCGGCACCCCGCCGCACGGCGGTATCGCCTTCGGGCTGGACCGGATACTGGCCATAATGACCGGAAGCGAATCGATAAGGGACGTAATAGCCTTCCCAAAGACCCAGAAGGCGGTGTGCATGATGAGCGGGGCCCCTTCAGAGGTGGACAGAAAACAGCTCGACGAGCTGTGCTTGAGGGTTGCCGGAAAGGGTTGATCCATACTCCGCTGCGCGCCGTTACGGGAGGGAACCCGCCGGAGGTGCGGCGGCCTCATTGCTGGCCCTACTGCCTTACGTAACCGAACATGAGCGCCCCTATGGCCACGAAGAGTATGTCCGGAAAGAACGCGGCAAGGACCGGCGGGATGATCGCGCTCTGGCCGAGGGATCTGGTTATGCCGAAGACTATCCAGTAGGCGAACCCTATGGCCACACTGAGCCCTACACCGGCGGCTATCCCGGACTGCCTTCCGGTCCTCAGCGCAAAGGGTATCCCTATGAGGACCATGACGAAGTTCACCATGGGGAAGGACAGCTTCGAGTAGAGTTCAACCCTGTATCGTGTCGTGTCGTAACCGTCTTTTTCAAGCCCCCTTATGTAGGAGCCGAGCTCCGTGAAGGTCATCTTCTCGTAGCTGCTCTCGAAGCTCAAGAGCTCCTCAGGGCCCTTCAACCCCTTGAAGACGAATTCGTCGAACACCCCCTCGTCTATGGTCCGTCCTTCGGAAAACCGCCACATGCGTACGTCCTCGCCCCTCCAGTGGCCGTCCTTCCAGCTCGCCTCCCTGGCCATTATGCGTTCCCTGAGAGAGAAGGGCTTGCCGAAGCTGTATATGTTTACGCCGTACAGCCTCTTTTCGTTTATGTTTATGTTCCTGATGTTGTAGAAGGAGTTGGACGACCTGAACCAGAACCCTCCGCTCCCGAAGTGTACCTTGTCCGGCCCTTTGATCCACCTGCTCTCTATGGAATCCACCGCGCTGTTTGCAAGCGGTATGACGGATTCGTTGAGGAACATCGCCGCCCCGCTCAGCACCACTCCGCACACCAGGAGCGGAGAGAGCGCCCTCAGGAGCCCTATTCCGCCCGCCTTTATCGCCGTTATCTCTCCCTGCCTGTTCAGTATGCCAAGCGAGATCAGTACGGCCAGCAGCACCGCCATCGGTGAGGTCTGGAAGAGCACCGAAGGCACCTTGAGCAGGAAGAACCTAAGGCTCTCGGAGATTGGTACGCCCTTTTCCACGAGGTCGTCCGCATTCTCGACCATGTCCACGATCAGGAATAGTACGATGAGGGATGCCAGTGTTACAATCAGTACTTTCCCGAACTCGACGAGTATGTGCCTCTGGAGAATCTTCACTTCCTCGACCTCGCAAGGATACCTATCCTCGCGCACACAGCGCTGAGAGTCCTTTCGATGGCGGCGGCCACGGCCATATCCTTTTCCCTCGCGGCCCTTGAGAGTATGTAGAGCCCCAAGGCGGCCAGGATGATGTCAGAGCCCCACGCCGCGACAACGGGGTTGAGAACCCCGTTGTCCCCCATCGTCTCGATCGACTTTGAAAGGATGTAGTAGATGAGGAGCACTCCGATGGCGAGCCCGAACCCCGTGCTCCTTGCGGCCCTGACCTTCTGCATGCCGAGCGGGACGCCGATGAGGGCGAAGACAAAGACCACCGCGGGCAAGGCGAACCTCTTGTGAAGGTCTATTCTCAGCGAGTCGGCGGGTCCGCCGGTCCTCTCGAACTCCTTTACCCTTTCTATCAGTTCCCTGACATAGAGTTCCCTCTGCCCCTTGCTCCTGCTCTTTTTCCCTGCGAAGCCCTTTCTCAGTCCAAGTTCAAGGTTGTAGCCGGAGAAGTTCACCATATGGTAGGTCTCTTCCGAGGGGCTTTTCCTGTGGATGGTCCCGTCTTCGAGCTTGAGTACGACGGAGAGGTCTTCGGGGCTTGAGACGAAGACACCCCTTTTCGCAACAACTATCTCACTCTGTCCGTCCTCGGTCTGTTTGGAGATGAACACACCCTCGAGCTCCCCTCCCTGAGGCGGGATGTGATCGACATATACGATCACGTCCTGGAACTGGTCGTAGAAGGTCTTTTCATCTATACCGGCCGTGGCCCTGGTGGTTGCCACCTCGAAGAGGAGCCGTTTGAAGTTTTGATTACCCCACGGGTAGAGGTAGAGGTTTGTTAAGAGGGTTACGACATAGACGATCGTGGCCAGAAGGAAGACCGGTTTTATGACGGCCGCGAGGCTTATGCCCGATGACTTCAATGCTATGACTTCGTTGTCTGAGCTCAGCCGCGTGCATGCTATGAGGACGGCCACGAGAAAGGACGCAGGAAGCGTGTATATGAGAAACGACGGGAGCATCGAGGCAACGAAAAGGAAGATGTACTTTATGCCGACCCCCTGGGTCAGAAAGAGTTCCACGAGCTTTAGGACCTTTCCGAGCAGTATCGTCACGGAGAGCACAACCGCGGTCAGTAGGAACGGACCCGTCATTTCCTTGAATATATAGGTGGTTATGAGCCTGGGCATGCATATCATCATACTACATAATGTCGCCGCTCGGCAACCGGTTTGAGGCATCCGTTCCAAGGCACATCTGCTGCCCGTGCCGGGGTATGGACACATAACGCTTGCGCCGACAAGGTGCCGTGCCCTTTTGTCCTCATGAAAACCGATGAGCCGGGGGGCCGGCAACGACGGTACACAGCCACTCGGCCGTTTCTCCTTGCCAATGCCCTTGATTGCTGCTAAGTTCTTATTTATAATGGATGAGTTCTTGTCAGTGCCGCGATCGGAGCTTCCCTTGACGGGCTGCAGGAAATCTTCAACTGTAAGTAACTTCTGTTATATTCGCTTGCTGATCCCACACTATGCTATGCTGCGGGGAATGCCCGCCCGCCGGGACGATGGAGAGGCGCCCGCCGTGTTTTTTCATACTGATCCGTCATGAAGAACCGTAAGAGAGCTGTAGTCATTGTGATCGACAGCCTCGGGATAGGAGCGCTTCCTGACGCATCCCTATACGGCGACGAGGGGAGCCACACCCTCGACAACACGTCAAGGGCCGTGGGAGGGTTGAGGCTTGAGAACCTTGCATCAATGGGCCTGGGCCTTATAGAGGGCGTGGAGACCGTAGGAGGTGTCAAAGGACCGGTTGCCTCTTACGGGAGGATGAAGGAGGCCTCCGCGGGCAAGGACACCACCACAGGCCACTGGGAGATGGCCGGCGTGGTCGTAAGGAGGCCCTTTGCCACGTACCCGGAAGGTTTTCCTCCCGAGATCATGGACAGGTTCGTAAAGAGAACCGGCTACGGTTTTCTGTGGGCAAAGCCGGCCTCGGGTACCGAGATAATCCAGAGGCTAGGTGCCGAACATATAGAGACCGGCAAGCCCATAGTATATACCTCCGCCGACAGCGTCTTTCAGATAGCCGCACACGAGGATGTAATACCTGTAGAGGAGCTGTACAGGATATGCAGGATTGCGAGGGGGTTCCTGGACGACTACAACATATGCAGGGTCATAGCGAGGCCCTTTACCGGAAGGCCCGGTTCCTTCAAGAGGACCGCGAGGAGGAAGGATTTTTCCATGGAACCACCGGGTGAAACGCTCCTTGACAGGCTCAAGAGCCGGGGGCTGTCTGTAGTCGGGGTGGGGAAGATAGGCGATATCTACGCACACAGGGGACTTACGGAGGAGATACATGCCTCCGGCAACATGGAGGTCCTGGACGGGGTCGAAGAGGCCTTGGCCGGCGTAAAGAGCGGGCTTATCCTTGCAAACCTCGTCGACTTCGACATGCTCTACGGACACCGTAATGATGCAAGGGGCTATGCAAGGGCGCTCGAAGAGGCCGATTCGAGGATCGCGGAGGTTAAAAAAAACCTCGAAGACGACGACATACTTGTTGTAACAGCGGATCACGGCTGTGACCCCACGACCCCGTCCACCGATCATTCAAGGGAGTACGTACCCCTTCTCGTCTGCGGAAGAAGGGTCAACAGTGGGGTGGACCTCGGCACGAGGGAGAGCTTTTCCGATCTGGGACAGACCATCTGCGGGTTCTTCGGTGCCGGAAGGCTCGGAGATGGCAGATCGTTTCTCGATCTGTTGTTGCAGTGAAGGTGAGCGGCCGGTGAACGTTCCGGTCACGCTCCTTGCAGTTTAGGGTTCCCGAGCACGATGCGGGGCTTCGGATCGAGGCATCGCGGTCACCTTGGAGGCAGGACCATGGCTGACGCAAGAGACACCGATAGGGCTGTAAAGGGCAGGCTCAGGCTCGCGGTCGTGTTGACCGCTGTCATATTCATTGCCGAGCTCGCAGGCGGATACCTTACCAACTCACTGGCACTTATATCGGATGCGATGCACGTCCTCATGGACGTGGTTGCGCTTTCCCTGAGCCTGTTCGCCATCTACATATCGGCCCTTCCACCCACCGAGACCAGGACCTATGGGCTGCACAGGGTGGAGGTCTTCGTATCCTTCATAAACGGTGCAAGCCTTGTCGTGATCTCGCTCTTTATCTTCTACAAGTCCTACATGAGGTTCCTGGACCCGCCGGAGGTGGAAAGTACCGGCATGCTCGTGGTCGCGGTGGTCGGGCTGGTAGTGAACGTTGTAGTGGCGCTGTGGCTTCACGGCTTCGCCAGAACGGACCTGAACGTAAAGAGCGCTTTTCTGCACGTCATAGGGGATGCCGCGGCAAGCGTCGGGGTCATCGCGGCCGCCGTGGTGATGTCGTTTACGGGTTTCAATGCCATAGACCCGCTAATCAGCGCCGGGATCGGCCTGATAATACTCTGGGGCTCCACGCGGGTTGTGCTTGAGGCCTCCCACATACTACTTGAAGGCGTGCCCAGAGGGATAGAGTTGAACGAGGTGGTCGAGGATATAAGGTCGGTCGAAGGGGTGATCGGCGTGCACAGCCTCAATATCTGGAGCATCTGCCACAACATCCATGCCTTGAGCGCCCATGTGGAGATAGACGGCCGGTACGTCGACAGGCAGGGTGTGATCCTCAGGGATATCAACGAAAGACTTGCCGAAAGGTACCATATCTTCTATACTAC